>DATKFK010000078.1:0-17531 GCA_035544375.1 Thermoanaerobaculia bacterium | reverse complement strand
GTGGCGGCGCCGGGCCTGCCGCCGGGCCTGCCGCCGGGCCTGCCGCCGGGCCTGCCGCCGGCGCTGCCCGGGCCGCCGGTTGCTGGCGCTTCCTCTGCGCCGGGTCTCCGGCCGCCGCCGGGCCGCCAGCCGGTGACGGTGGTCGTCCCCTGCTACAACGAAGAGCTCACCCTGCCCTACCTGGCCAATACGCTGCGCAGCGTCGAGGCGGCCCTGGCCGCCGACTACGAGCTGCGCCTCGTCTTCGTCGACGACGGCAGCTGCGACGGCACCTGGGACTTGATGCAACGCACCTTCGGCGGCCGCCCCCGGCACGCGCTGCTGCGCCACGACGCCAACCGCGGCGTGGCGGCGGCGATCCTGACCGGCATCCGCCACGCCGACACCGAGATCGTCTGCTCGATCGACTGCGATTGCACCTACGACCCGCACCAGCTGCGGCGGCTGATCCCGCTGCTCGCCGAGGGCGTCGACCTGGTCACCGCCTCGCCCTATCACCCGCAGGGCCGGGTGCTGAACGTGCCGGCCTGGCGGCTCGGGCTCTCCAAGGGGCTGTCCCGCCTGTACCGCCTGGTGCTGCGCCAGCAGCTCGCAACCTACACCAGCTGCTTTCGGGTCTACCGCCGCGCCGCGGTGGTAGGGCTGCCGGTCAGAGCCGCGGGCTTCCTCGGCGTCGCCGAGATGCTGGGCCTGCTGGACCTGGCCGGCGGCCGTATCGTCGAATGCCCGGCGGCGCTCGAGGTGCGCCTGCTGGGCCGCTCGAAGATGAAGATCGGCAAGACGATGGCCGGACATCTGCGGCTGCTGGCCCGCCTGGCGGCAGCCCGGTACCGGCGCCGCGGCCCGGTGGCCGCCGCGCCCATGACTTCGATCCTACGCAGGAGGCAGGGATGACAACGACCGCGTTACGCGACGAGGAGCTGCAGCTACCTTCGGACCAGGATGCCTCGGGCAGGACCTTCGACGACGCCGAGCTCGAACGCCTGCGGCAGGTGCTCTCGAGCGGCGTCCTGACCAGCACCAAGGGGACCGCCGTCAAGGCTTTCGAGCGCCGCTTCGGCGCCATGCTCGGGGTGCGCCACAGCCACGCCTGCGCTTCGGGCACCGCCGCGATCCACGCCGCCGTGGCGGCCATCGACCCCGAGCCGGGCGACGAGATCGTGACCTCGCCGATCACCGACATGGGAGCGCTCACCCCGATCCTCTACCAGGGAGCGATCCCGGTCTTCGCGGACGTCGATCCGCGGACCTGCAACGTCACCGCCGAGACCATCGCCGCGCGCCTGAGCCGGCGCACCCGCGGCATCATCGTCACCCACCTGTTCGGCAACCCGTGCGCGATGGCCGGGATCATGGCGCTGGCGCGCGATCGCCGGCTGCCGGTCATCGAGGACTGCGCGCAGGCGTTCGGCGCCGCCTGCGACGGCAGGCCGGTGGGCACCATGGGCGCCGTCGGCTGCTTCAGCCTGCAGCAGGGCAAGCACATCACGACCGGCGAGGGCGGCCTGGTGGTCTCCTCCAACGAGTTCCTCGCCCGCCGCCTGTTCCTGTTCATCAACAAGGCGTGGGGCTATGGCGATCCGGTTCCGGACCACACGTTCCTGGCGCTCAACTACCGCATGTCGGAGCTGCAAGGCGCCGTCGCCCTGGCGCAGCTGGGCAAGCTCGACCTCGCCGTGAACCAGCGGGTGGCGATGGCCGAGCGCCTGACCGCGCGCCTCGACGGGCTGCCCGGCATCCGCACCCCATGGGTCGAGCCGGGCAGCCGGCACACCTACTGGAAATATTGCCTGCGGGTCGACCCGCGAGCCCTGCCCGGCGGCAACCAGGGCGTCGCCCGGCTGCTGCGGCAAAGGGGCGTCTCGTGCGCCCCTCGCTACATCCAGAAGCCGGCCTTCGATTGTCAAATCTTCCGCCACCAGCGGACCTTCGGCCGCAGCCGCTTTCCGTTCACCCTTGCCCGGCCGGAGGCGGTCGACTATTCGCCCTGCAACTTCCCGGGCACCTTCCAGGCGCTCGACCAGGTCCTGGTCCTGCCGTGGAACGAGCGCTATACGGAGGAGCACGTGGACGCCATCGCGGCGGCGGTCGAGGACGCGATGGCGACCCTGGCGGGAAACCGGCGATGGGTGTGAACGGCGGCAACGGCAGCAACGGGGCGGGGCCGCTGGCCTTCGGGCTGGTCGGCGCCGGCGCGATCGCCCAGGCTTACTCACAGGCCTTCCGCGGCATGGGCGCGGCGCGGGTGGCGGCGGTCGCCGACCCGCGGCCGGCGGCGGCGCGGGCGCTGGCCGAGGAGCTCGGCTGCGCCGCCTTTGCCAGCCACCGGGAGATGGCGGAGCGGGTGCGCCTGGACGCGGTCGTGGTGTGCACGCCGCCGGCGAGCCACGCCGAGATCTGCCTGGACTTCGTCGCGCGCGGGGTGGCGGCGCTGTGCGAGAAGCCGCTGGCGCTCGACGCGGCCTGCGCCCGCCGCATGGTGGCGGCGGCCGAGGAGGCCGGCGTGGCGCTCACCATGGCCTCGAAGTTCCGCTACGTGGACGACGTCAGGCGCGCCAAGAGCATCGTCGCCTCCGGCATCCTGGGCGAGATCGTGCTGTTCGAGAACTCCTTCACTGCGCGCGTCGACATGGCCCAGCGCTGGAACTCGCAGCCGCGCATCTCCGGCGGCGGCGTGCTCATCGACAACGGCACGCACTCGGTGGACCTGGTCCGTTACTTTCTCGGTCCCATCGCCGAGGTCAACGCGGTGGAGGGCAAGAACGTGCAGCGGCTGCCGGTCGAGGACACGGTGCGGCTGTTCATGCGCAGCGCCGACGGCGTGATGGCGAGCATCGACCTGTCGTGGAGCCTCAGCAAGGAGCTGCCCGGTTACCTCGACATCTACGGTTCGCACGGCACCGTGCGGGTGGGTTGGAAGGAGTCCCGCTACCGCCAGGCGGGCAGCTCCGATTGGGTCGTCTTCGGCTCCGGCTACGACAAGGTGCAGGCGCTGCGCAGCCAGCTGGAAAACTTCTGCGCCGCGGTGCGCGGCCGCGAGCCGCTGCTCATCGCGGCCGAGGACGCGATCGCCTCGGTCGAGGTGATCGAGGCCGCCTACGCCTCGCTGCGCGACAGCCACTGGATGAGGGTCGAGCACCAGGCCGCCGCGGGCGACGCCGGAGAGCTGCCTTCGTGAGCACGGCGCCCGTCCGCATTCACGCGACGGCGCTGGTCGAGCCGGGAGTCGAGATCGGCCCGGGGACCGCGATCTGGGACCACGTCCACGTCCGCGGCCCCGCCCGCCTGGGCGCCGACTGCATCGTCGGCGGCAAGACCTACATCGCCTACGGCGTCGAGATCGGCAACCGGGTCAAGATCAATGCCATGGTCTACATCTGCTCGGGCGTGACGCTCGAGGACGGCGTGATGATCAGCGCCGGCACCATCTTCACCAACGACCGCTTGCCGCGCGCCGCGACGCCCGACCTGGCCCGCCTGCGCCCCTCGCAACCCGACGAGCACACGCTGCCGACCCGCGTCCGTGAGGGTGCGACCGTCGGCGCCGGGGCGGTCGTCGGCTGCGGCCTCCAGATCGGGCGCTTCGCCATGGTGGGCATGGGCGCGGTGGTCACCCGCTCGGTGCCCGACTTCCACCTGGCGCTCGGCAACCCCGCCCGCTCGGTGGGGTGCGTCTGCCGCTGCGGCGAGCCCGTGGTGCGTTTCGCCGCGTCCGCCGCGCCGCCGCCGGGGCCGGTGGTCTGCGCCGCCTGCGGCCGCGGCTACCAGATCGGCGCCGGCGCCGCGGTGACCGAAGCCGCCGCCGTGGTGGTGTAGCCAGGGTGCGCGAGCGCTGGGGCATCGTCGGCGGCGGCCTGCTGGGAATGACCCTCGCGCACCGCCTCGCGCAGCGCGGGCGGCAGGTGACGCTGATCGAGGGCGCCGACCGGCCAGGCGGCCTCGCCGCCGCCTGGCGCCTGGGCGAGGTGGAGTGGGACCGCCACTATCACGTCATCCTGCCCTCCGACGCACGCCTGCTGGCACTGCTCGGCGAGCTCGGCCTGGAGGGCGAGATGGTCTGGCGCCCGACGCGCACCGGCGCCTACGGCGGCGGCCGCCTGTACTCGGTGTCCAACGCCGTCGAGCTGTTGCGCTTCCCCCTGCTGTCGCCGGTCGACAAGCTGCGCCTGGCGGGCACCGTCTTCTATGCCTCTCGCATCCGCGACGGCCGCCGGCTCGAGCGGGTGCCGGTCGCCGACTGGCTGCGCCGCTGGTCGGGACGGAGGGCGCTCGAGCGCTTCTGGCTGCCGCTGCTGCGTTCCAAGCTCGGCGACAGCTACCGCCAGACCTCGGCGGCGTTCATCTGGGCCACCCTCGCCCGCCTGTACGCGGCACGCTGCGCCGGGCTCAAGCAGGAGCTGCTGGGCTACGTGCGCGGCGGCTATGCCCGGGTGCTGGCGCGCTTCGCCGCGAAGCTCGCCGCAGAAGGCGTCGAGGTGCGGCTGGGCCAGCCGGCGGCACGCGTCGCGGCGGCGGCGCCCCCGGCGGGCGTCGCGGTGGATCTCGCCGGCGGCGAGCGGCTGTGCTTCGACCAGGTGGTGGTGACGCTGGCGGCGCCGCTCGCCGCGCGGGTGTGCGAGGGCCTGGCGGCGGCCGAGCGCGAGCGCCTCGCCGGCGTCCGCTACCTGGGCATCGTCTGCGCGTCGCTGCTGCTGCGGCGGCCGCTGGCCGGGTTCTACGTCACCAACCTGCTGGACGCGGGGCTGCCGTTCACCGGCGTCGTCGAGATGTCGGCGCTGGTCGACGCCCGCGACCTCGGCGACCGCTCGCTGGTCTACCTGCCGCGCTACCTGTCCCCGGACGACCCCTTCTTCACGGTCTCCGACGCCGCGGTCGAGGAGCTCTTCACCGGCGCGCTGGGCCGCCTGTTTCCCGGCTTCCGGCGCGCGGACGTGGACTGTTTCCGGGTGTCGCGGGTGCGCCAGGTGATGGCGCTGCCGACTCTCGACTACTCGTCACGGCTGCCGCCGGTCTCGACCTCGGTGCCGGGCCTGCACCTGGCGAGCTCGGCGCACATCGTCAACGGCACCCTGAACGTCAACGAGACCGTCGATCTCGCCGAGCGCACCGTGCGGCGGCTGCTGGCGGGGGTGCCGGCGGCACCGTACGCAGGGAAAGGGGAAGAGGCTGCCGGTGCGCCGGCAGGCGAGTGGGGCGGCGGCCGCCGCCTGAGGGCCGCACGGTGAAGCCGCTCGCCAGCCTGTCGCTCGATCTCGACAACCAGTGGTCGTACATGCGGACGCACGGCGACCCCGGTTGGGAAGCGTTCCCCTCCTATCTCGACCTGGTGGTGCCGCGGGTGCTCGACTTCCTGGCGCGGCGCGGGCTCAGGATCACCTTTTTCGTGGTCGGCCAGGATGCCGTGCTGCCCGGCAATCGGGCCGCCCTGGCGGCGCTCGCCGCTGCCGGCCACGAGGTCGGCAATCACTCCTTCAGCCATCTGCCCTGGCTACACCTCTTCAGCGAGGCCGAGATCGAAACCGAGGTGGCGCAGGCCGAGGAAGCGATCGCCGCCGCCACCGGTCAGCGGCCGCGCGGCTTCCGCGGCCCGGGCTTCAGCCTGTCGGCGGCCACCCTGCGGGTGCTGTCGCGGCGAGGTTACCGCTATGACGCCACCACGCTGCCGACCTTCATCGGCCCGCTGGCCCGCGCCTACTACCTGCTGGGGTCGCGCCTGCGCGGCGGCGAGCGCCGCCGGCGGCGGCGGCTGTTCGGGACCTTCCGCGAAGGGCTCAGGCCGCTGACACCCTACCGCTGGCGGTTGGGCGACAAGCGGCTGCTCGAGATCCCGGTCACCACCCTGCCGGTCCTGCGCACGCCCATCCACCTCAGCTACCTGCTCTACCTCGGCGGCTTCTCGCCGGGGTTGGCGCGGCGCTATCTCCGCCTGGCGCTGGCGCTCTGCAAGCGTGCCGGCATCGGCCCGTCGCTGCTCCTGCACCCGCTCGACTTCCTCGGCGCCGATGAAGTGCCGGAGCTCGCCTTCTTCCCCGCGATGGGCCGGCCGGTGGAGCAGAAGCTGCGCGAGATCGGGGAGCATCTGGCGGCGTTTTGCGAGCGCTTCCAGGTGGTGAGCGTCGGCGAGCATGCCGATGCCCTGCTCCGGCTCGCCGGCGGCGGCCTCGGTGAAGAGGAGGCGGCGGTCTGAGGGGCCCGCGGCCCAGGGACGCGCCGCCGGCAGGCTGTCTCCTGGTGCGTTACGCGGCGCACAAGTTAGTGCAAGGGAACCCTCGACTCCAACCGCAAAAAAGGAGACCGTGATGCCTCATCCGAAGTGGACGCCATGGGCGCTCGCGCTCGCGCTGCCGCTGCTCGCTGCAATGCCGCTCCTGGCCCAGACCTTCTCAGCCGGCGACGACGGTTGGGCGACGCCGTCGGGCGGCCAGACCCAGGTCGATCTCGGCTCCATGCCGGCCGCCACCACGGCGCTGGGCTCGCCGATCGTGGGCGGCAACGTCGTCAACCTGCAAGGGCAGCCGCTGGACAGCACGCACCTGGGCTCGATCGACACCATCCTGTCGCGCGGCGCCATCGCCAGCGGCCAGGGCACGCTGACGATCGTCGCCTTGAACCTGGTGTCGTCCTCGAACCTCCAGCTGCAGGACGGCCGCGTCTATTCGCTGGCGGTCTGCCTCTCCGACACCGCCAGCAACTCCGGCTCGATCAGCCTGACCCAGGTCAACGGCGACGGCGGCACGTTCTCGTCCTCGTTCTCGGTGCTGCCCAAGCTCGTCTTCACCAACGTGAACAACTCGAATGACGTGCTCACCATCGATTGCGGCTCCGGCGGCTGCGACCCGCTGACCATGTCCGCCAGCAATGCGGGCTGGGTGCAGACCGGCGGACCGAGCAACTTCAGCCCCTCCGCCGAAGGGATCACGCCGCTGCCCAACGGCAACGACACGGTCGCCAACTGCGGCGGCACCCACACGCTCGCCCTGGTTCCGGCCGGCGGCTTCTATCCCGGCTGGAGCGCCGGTTCCGGGGGGCAGGCCGGCACCAGGGCCGCCTCCTCTCGCGGCCACGCCTCGCAGGCGACGCCGTTCTCCGCCTCCGGCGGCGGCATCTCGCCGAGCCCCGTGCCGCACGCCCATTCGACCTACGCCAACCACGTGGTGAAGCCGCCGCAAGACTGCCTGCAAGTTCAAAGGTTCTCGCCGAACGGCGCCGGGGCGAGGCCGCAGGCGCTGGCGCGCTACTGCTACAGCTCCGTGACCCCGGTCAACTGACCCGGGACGCCGGCGGGCGGCGGAGCGAAAGGGCGGCCGGGCTTCCCGGCCGCCCCCTTACGACTACAGATAACCGAGACGCCGGGGAATCGGCGATCCCGCCGGCAGGGAGTCGAGCCAGTTCGCCATGCGGTTGGACATCGCCGGCGCGCCTGACGGTGCGCTCCGGGTGTCGAACCGCTCGGTGAGCGGCATCGTGGGCAGCAGCTTCGGCTCGAGGCGCGCCTGGGCCGCCTGCTCGAAGGCGTAAGCCAGGGCGATGAGCCTCGGCTCGCTCCAGGCGGTGCCGGTGAAGCTGAGCCCGACCGGCAAGCCGTAGGCCGTGCCGCCCGGCACGGTGATGTGAGGGTAGCCTGCCACCGCCGCCGGGGTGGAGTCGGCGCCCTGGAAATGGTCGCCGAGCACGAGGTCGGTGGTGAACGCGGGGGTGCCGGTCGGAGTCACGATCGCGTCGACGTTGAAGTTCTTGAGCACCGCGTCGATGCCCTGGTCGCGGGCCAGCAGGTGGGCGTTGATGATCGACTGCGCGTATTGCGCGGCGGTGATGCCGCTGTTCTCGCAGATGAGGAAGATCTCCTGTCCGAAGAACGGCATCTCCTGATCGGCGTGTGCGTTGTTGAAGGCGATGAGGTCGGCGAGGTTGTGCACCGAGAGGCCCACGCGCGTCGCCAGGTACGCCTGGATGTCGAAGGGAAAATCGTAGAACAGGACGTTGGTCTCGTCGACGCCGGCGAAAAGCGCCGCCGCGCTGGGCAGGTCGGCCGGGTCGACGAGCGTCGCTCCCGCCGCCTTGAGGATCTCGAGCGCCGCCTCGAAGGACGCGTCCGTCTTGTCGCTGTAGCCGGTGAAGGTGGCGCGCGCCACGCCCAGGCGGGCGCCCTTCAGAGCGTTGGGATCGAGGAACTGGGTGTAGTCGGTGTGGAAGTTGCCGGCGCTGGCAGCCGTCGCCGGGTCGCGCGGGTCGACGCCGACCAGCGCTCCCAGCACCGTCGCGGCGTCGGCCACCGTGCGCGCGTGCGGCCCGACCACGTCCTGGTTGTGCGAGATCGGCACCACGCCGGCGCGGCTGGTGAGGCCGAGGGTGACCTTGATGCCGACGACGCCGTTCATCGAGGCGGGACAGACGATCGAGCCGTCGGTCTCGGTGGCCAGCGCGAAGGTGGTGAGGTTGGCCGAGGTCGAGGCGCCCGAGCCGGCGCTCGAGCCGCACGGATTGCGGTCGAGGTAGTAGGGATTGTGGACCTGGCCGCCGCGGCCGCTCCAGCCGCTCGACGAATGGGTGGAGCGGAAGTTGGCCCATTCGCTGAGGCCGGCCTTGCCCAGGATCACGGCGCCGGCGGCGCGCAGGCGGGCGGCGACCGTGGAGTCCTGCGGCGGCGCCGGACCGAGCAGCGCGAAGGAGCCCGCCGTGGTGTGCAGCTTGTCGGCGGTGTCGATGTTGTCCTTGAGCACCACCGGGATGCCGTGCAGCGGACCGCGCGGGCCCTTGCTGCGGCGCTCCTTGTCGAGCGCCAGGGCGATGGCGATCGCGTCGGGGTTGACCTCGATGAGGGAGTTGAGCTTCGGGCCGTGGCTGTCGAGAGCGTGGATGCGCTGCAGGTAATACTCGGTCAGCTCGGTCGAGCTCAGCTGACGCTTGGCCATCATCTGCTGGAGCTCGGCGATGGTGGCCTCGTTGAGCTCCGAGGGGGCCGCGTCGACGGCCGCCTGGATCTCCTCGGGCGTCGCCGGCCGGTCACCGTCCCCGGCCTGCGCGCGGGCGGGGGAGCCGTTCAACAGCCCGGCCCCCGCCATCGAGGCGCCGGCGCCCGCCAGCGCGCCCAGCCGGAACAGGGTGCGGCGGTCGACCCCGCCGGCCGCGGCGCGGTCCGGGCCGTCCATGCGGTCGTCGGGGGGGATGTCAGAAGGGTCTCTGGGCGGACGATTTGCCGACATGAGCTGCCTCCTTCCTTTGTCAGGTCACGACATGGGACATCGATGATTGAGCAATCCAGGCACGGCGTCAACAAGGGGCCAGCATGCGGCCGGCAAGCCTGCGTACAGGTAAAACCCTACCGGGGTGTGTTCCCCCGCCGCCTCGGGAGGTTCAATTGGGCCTCGGCGGGCGTCGGCCGCCTCCCGAGGTACGCGCTTTGCAGCTCCGGGTCTCCTGGGCCGAGAATCCGCCGCGCGGCAGAGGCGGCTCACCAGCAAACCTGGAGGTGAAGCGATGACGACCCGTTCTCGAGGGGCCCTGCGGGGCGCGATCGGCGGCGTTGGCCTGGGCGTCTGCCTTGGCGCGGCCGCGATGTACCTGTTCGATGCCGACAGCGGCCGCCGCCGCCGCGCGCTGGCGCGCGACCGCGCCGTGCGTGTCCTGCACCACGGCAGCCGCAGCGTCAAGTCGACCGCACGCGGCCTGGCCCACCGGGCGCGCGGGGCGGCGGCCGCCTCCCGCTGGCGCCCCTGGCGGCGAGCCGAGGAGGTCCCTGACGAGGTGGTGCAGCAGCGCGTGCGGGCCACGCTCGGCCATTTCGCCGGCCATCCGGCGCTGATCGACGTCCGCACGGAGGCAGGCGCGGTCACGCTCAGCGGCCCGGTCCCCGAGCGCGAGGCCAAGCGCCTGCTGCGCAAGGTGCGCAAGGTCCCCGGCGTGAAAGCGGTCAACAACCGCCTCGAGCGCGTGAACGCCGCCGCCGGCCGCGACGGCGGCAGCGCCGGCGCCGGGGTCCCGGCCGGCGATCCGGCTTGAGGCAGCGGCGCGGCGGCCCGCGAACGGCCGTTCAGGCCGCCGGCCTGGAGCCCAGCCGGCTGCCGCCGCGCTCCTCGTGCAGCTTGAGGCAGGCGGCGATCTGCAGCGCCTCACGCAGATCGTCGAGGTTGATCAGGCCGAGGTAGCGGTCGCCGGCAAAGACCGCCGCCACCGAGCGGCTCTGCTCGGCCATCAGCTCCTGCGCCTCGGCCAGGGATTGGCGGGAATCGAGGCGCAGGTAGTTGCGATCCATCAGGCCGGCCACGTAGGGATCGGATGGGTCCTCGGCCAGGGCGCGCAGCACCACGTTGCGCGTCACCACGCCGAGCAGCTCGCCGCCGTGCAGCACCGCGAAGTCCGGCTGGTAGCTGGTCAGCAGGTAGTCGACGACCTTGCTCAACCGGTCGCCGGGCGCCAGCACCAGCGCATACTTGTTGTAGGCGTCGCCGAGCCGCAACGTCGAGAGCACGCCGCGGGCCTCCTCGGCGCCGCGCTGCTGGGCGGCGGCCGTGAAGATGAACACGGCGACCACTGCGAGGAGCACGAGGCCGTTGATCACCGCGAAGGCGCCGAGCAGCATCGCCACCACCTGGCCGAGCCCGGCGGCGAAGCGGGTGGCGCGGCGGAAGCCGAGGAAGCTGGCGAGGATGGCGCGCAGCATCCGCCCGCCGTCCATCGGGAATGCCGGGATCAGGTTGAACAGCAGCAGTCCGAGGTTGGAGGCCGCGAGCCAGGCGAGCAGCGTCGAGAGCGAAGGTTGCGCCTGCCGGGGATCGACCAGCTGGAAGGCGGCGCGGCCGAGGTCGGGGTACGACACCGTCAGCAGGCCGTAGAAGGCAACGGCCAGCAGGGCGCTCACCGCCGGGCCGGCGGCGGCGATCAGCAGCTCGTGGAGCGGCCGCCGGGGCGAGCGCACCATCAGCGCCATGCCGCCGATCGGCAGCAGGACGATCTCCCGCACCGGGATGCCCAGGCGCCGCGCCACCAGGCTGTGCCCCAGCTCGTGCAGGACCACGCAGGCGAACAGGGCCAGCATCAGCAGGCAGCCGAACAGGGCGCCGTTCAGGCCGTGCGGCCCGGACCACAGCACCGCGCCATACACCAGCACGAGCGGGAAGGTGTAATGGACCCGCAGGTCGATCCCGGCCACGCGGAGAAAGCGAAATGAGCCTCGCATAGGAGTGTTCGCCAAGAGTCTGGGCGCGCTCCGGCATCTCGCCGGCACCGTGCCCGACCGAGAGTGTATCGCGGTGGCAGGTCCGGCCGCCGCGGCCCGGCTTGGCTGTAGACTGCGGCGCCATGATCTCGATGCCCCGCCGCGGACGGGCATGCGGCTGCAAGCCCGGCCGGCCCGGCCGGCCCGGCCGGCGCGGCCGGCGGATACCGCCGGCGAAGGTGTGCCGGGTCCAGTGAGCGGCCGGCGAGGGTGGATGTCGCGGCGGCGGCTCGAGGCGCTGCTGGTCGGCGCCGCCCTGGCGCTCTTCGCCTGGCGCGAGCTGGCAGCCGTGCGGGCGGACGGCACGACGTTGGACGAGCAGGCGCACCTCTCGTACGGAGTGCGTGGGCTGACGCGCGGGGCGTTCGACCGCGAAGACGCCATGCTCAACTCCAAGATGCCGGTCTCGGTGCTCAACGCCCTGCCGGTCGTGGCGGCCAGCAGGCTTGGCTGGTCGCCCCGCGGCGAGCACCGGATCATCCAGCTGGGGCGGCTGCCGACGGTGGCGCTGGGCCTGGTCCTGGCCTGGCTGGTCTGGCACTGGGCGCGGGCGCTCTTCGGCTTCGGCGGCGGGCTGCTGGCGTTGTTTCTCTACACCTTCTGCCCCAACGTCCTCGCCCACTCGCACCTGGTCACCACCGACCTGGGCACGGCGCTCGGCATGTTCGCCGCCACCTATGCCTTCTGGCGCTACCGGCAACGGCCGAACGGCCGGCGGCTGGCGGTGGCGGCCGCGGCTTTCGGCGCCGCCCAGCTGGCCAAGGTGACGGCGCTCTTCCTGGCCCCGATCTTCCTGCTCATCACGCTTTGCGAGCTGCTGCGCCGCAGGCTGGGCCATGTCCGGCGGCAGGCCAGAGGCGCCGCGGAAGGCGCGGCGACCGCCGGCGACCACCAGGGTGGTGCGGACTCCCTGACCGCGAGGCGCATCCGCGGCTCCCTGCGGACTGCCGCGGCGCTGCTCGCCGGCGCCGTCGTGGCGCTCAACCTGGGCTTTGCGGGCGAGAAGACGCTGGCGCGGCTCTCCGACTACGCGCCGGTCAGCCGTCCGTTCCAGGCGCTGGCGTCGGCGCCGCTGCTGCGCGACGTCCCGATCCCGGTGCCGCTGCCTTACGTGACCGGGTTGGACATGGTGGCGCACGACGTCAGGGGCGGCGTCCTCAGTTATCTGCATGGCCGCTTCAGCGCGCACGGCTTCTGGGACTACTACCTGGTCGCGATGCTGATCAAGACGCCCGCCGGCACCCTGGCGCTGCTCGTCCTGGCGGCCTGGCTGGCGGTGACCGGCAGGGTGCGCGTCGCCGGCGCCGAGGCGTTCCTGCTGGTGCCGCCGGTGTTCCTGCTCGCCTACCTGAGCTTCGCCTTCGACCTGCAGATCGGCCTGCGCTACCTGCTGCCGGCGCTGCCGTTCCTGTTCGTGTTCGCCGGTCGGGCAGCGGCATGGCGGCCGGCGGCGTCGCCTTACGGCGTCGCGGTCGGCCTGCTGGCGGCCTGGACCGCGGTCTCGTCGCTGGCCGCCCATCCGCGCTACATCCCCTACTTCAACGAGCTGATCGGCGGCCAGCGCAACGGCTACCGCTGGCTCACCGACTCCAACGTCGACTGGGGCCAGGACAACGCGTACATCCGCGAGGTCTATGCGCGCCACAGCCCGGTGCCGGTCTGGGTCGAGCCCGGCGGCCCGATCGCAGGCCGGGTGGCGGTGGGGCTCGGGACGCTGGTGCCGCGGCATGCGTGGCTGCGCGATCACTTCCAGCCGGCGGCCCTGGTCCATGGCTCGTGGGCGATCTACGACGTCACCGCCGAGCAGATCGAGCGCTGCTGCGCCGACCTGCCGCAGGCCTGGACGGTGCCCGGCGGCGAGGGCAACCTGGCGCCAGCCGGGCGGCCGATCGGCGGCGCCGCCTTTGGGGTCCGCCTCCTCGAACGCTTGAACGACGGCATGCTGGGCGGCAACTCCGAATGGGACGCGGCGCGCAGCGCCCCGGCGACGGCCCCCGTTCCCGCGTGGTTCGGCATCGAATGGGACCGGCCGCGGCGGATCGGGCGCGTCGCGGCCTATCCCGGCTGGTTCAGCCGCGGCCCGGCCGCCCGCCGCTACCTGGCGCTCGACTACGTCCTGCAATGGTGGGACGGGCGGGCCTGGATCGATCTCCCGGGAACGCGGGTCACCGGCAACCGAAGGGTGCACGTCGAGCACACCTTCCCGCCGGTGACCACCACGCGCCTGCGCCTGCTCATCGAGCGCGAGCGCAACAGCCTGGGGACGGAAACCGAGCCGGGAGCTTTTCGCGCCGCCTGCCTGGAGATCGCCGCCTGGCCGTCCTGATGCGGGCGCCGCCGCAAGTGTCCCGCAACGCCGCCTGGGAGCCGGAGGGCCGGCGAATGATGGCGCGACTATCTCGGATGGGACACTAGGTCCAGGCGGCGAACCGGCCCTCGGCCGCCAGCTCGTCCATCCGGCGCCGCAGCTCCTCGACGTAGGCCTTGCGGTCGCCCTGCCAGGTCAAGGGCTCGCCGACGAAGACGTCGCAGAAGAACGGCACGGGCAGCGCCGAGCCGCGCGGCAGCGCCTTGCCCAGCCCGTGCAGGAAGACGGGGATGACGGGCACCGCCGGACAGCGCTCGGCGAGCCGGGCGACGCCGCTCTTGAAATCGGACAGCCGCTCCGGCTCGCCGCGCGAGCCCTCCGGGAACAGGATGACGATGTCGCCGCGCGCGAGGGCCGCCTCCACCCCTGCCAGCACGTCCGCCCGCCGCTCCCCGCCGGCGGGCGGCGCCGGCGACGGGGATGGCTCTCCCGCCGCGGCCGCCGGCCGGCGCTCGATCGGGATGATGCCGACGATGCGCAGGGCGAACCAGGCGAGCAGGCGGGTGCGCAGGAAGTAGTCGGCCGCCGCCACCGGGCGCACCTTGGGCAGCAGGCGGCTGGGCAGCAGGGTCATCAGCACCATCGTGTCGAGGTGGCTGTTGTGGTTGGCGGCCACGATGGCCGGGCCGCCGGCCGGCAGGCGCTCGCGATGCCGGACGTTCCGCCCCAGTCCGATCAGCACCACCGGCCGCACCAGCAGCCAGAAGAACAGCCAGCGCAAGACCCGCTCGAGCCGCCCGGCGGCTCCTCGCTCATCCTGCGGCGGCGACGGGCGAGCCGGCCGCGGCAAGGGCCGTGTCCCGCTCAGCGGTCCCACAGGCGGGTGACGAGCGGCCCGTGCAGGTACCAGAAGAGGTGGAAGAACAGCGGTGCGGTGTAGCTCAGGCTGTCGATGCGGTCGAGGATGCCGCCGTGACCGGGCAGCAGGGTGCCGCTGTCCTTGATCCCCAGGTCGCGCTTGAGCGCCGAGATCACCACGTCGCCGATGAAGCCGCCAAGACCGATGACCACGCCCGCCACCAGCGCCTCGCCGGCGGTCAACGGCGTCAGCCAGGGCGCCAGCAGCCAGGCGAGCGCCACCGTGGTGATCAGGCCGCCCAGCAGTCCCTCCACCGTCTTGCCCGGGCTGACCCTGGGGATCACCTTGTGGCGGCCGAGGGTCCGTCCCCACAGGTACTGGGCGACGTCGTTGAATTGGGTGAGGAACACCAGGTAGAGCACCAGGCCAGGTCCGCCGCCGTGGGGATTGAGATCCTGGGGCAGGACCAGCAGGAAGGCGACATGGCTGACGCTGAACACCGTTGCCATCAGTCCCCAGTGCAGAGTGCCGGCGGCGCGCAGGAACCCTTCGGTCTCGCCGATCAGGACCATCCGCATCGGCAGCAGCAGGAACGCATAGACGGGGATGAAGATGATGAACATCCCATACCACCGCATGTCGATCCACAGGTACTGCAGCGGGATGGCGAGGTATGCCCACAGCAGGACGCTGCGGTCGGCGCGCCGGGTGGGGATCAGCGACAGGTACTCCTTGAGCGCCAGGAAGCTGACGAAAGCGAAGAACGCCAGGGAGACGCGGCGCGACAGCAGCAGCGCCAGCGCAAACACCGCGGCCATCACCCACCAGGTGCGTACCCGCTGCCGCAGCTCGGTCCAGTCGGCCTCGGGCCGCAGGCGGCCGAGCACCCAGACCGCCGCGGTCGCGGTCAGCAAGATGGCGAAGATGGCCCCCAGGGCCCAGGCGACGACCGGCGAGACGTGCTCCACGGCCGCGGCGGCGCGCGCCGCCCAACCCGTCATCGCGGCGCCCTTCCCGCCACCTCGGCGAGCGCTCCCCGGGCGCGCCGGACGACCGTCGCGACGAGCAGGACCACGAGCAGCGCCAGCAGCACGTTCATGAAGCGAAAGGCGGGCGCGCCGAGCCCGAGCGCCAGGCCGGCGGCGCCCAGGACCAGGGCGCGGTCACTCTTGCCCATCGGGCCGTCGTAGCGGCGCGAGGCGCCGACCTGGACGGCGACCACGCCGGTCATCTCGGTGAGCGCCGCCAGCAGCGCCACGGCCACCACCAGCCAGGGCTCGACACCCGGCACCAAGCCGAGCGGCAGGTAGAGGGCCGCGTCCGATACCACGTCTCCCAGCTCGTTCAGGATGCCGCCCAGGGCGCTCTTCATGCCGTGCTCGCGCGCCAGCATGCCGTCCAGGGCGTTGAGCGCCATGCGCAGCAGCAGCACCGCCGGCAGCAGCAGCAGCGGCCAGCGGGCCGCCGGCTGCCAGACGATCAGGCTGCCAGCCGCGGCCGACAGCAGGACAGCCGCCACCGTCACCTGGTTGGCGCTCACCCCGGCACGCGCCAGCACCCGGCAGAGGGGCCGCAGCAGTCCCTGGAAGGCTGGTTTCAGATCGTAGACGCTGGCCAAGGTCGGGGCCCTTCCTGGTGGCATGCCACTCTTACCGCCGCCTGCCGGCGGCTCTGAGACATGAAGCGGGTGCGGCAGGGGAAAGGGGACGCCCCATCCCTTCGCGTCGAAGAGCTCTTTCCGGTGGGCAGGATTATAGGCGGGTTCGCCGGCGGTCAGCGCGGCGGTGACTTCGTCTGGGCGTCGACGCAGCGCTGGAAGCCGACCCGGTCCACGACGAACATGTGGGCGCAGCCGTCGACGATCTGCTTGTACAGCATCTCGCGCTGCAACTGGGCCTGCCTGGCCTGCTTGGCCGCCGCCGCGCCGGCATCGCCGCCGGCCGGCTGAGACTTCGCCGGGGAGGCGGCTGGGCCCGAAGACGGCGTCGCGGCTGCCTTCGTTGCGGCTGCCGTCGTCGCGGCCGTCGCGCCTCCCGTCGCCAGGGGTGTCGAAGACGGTGCCCCCTTGCCTGGCGCTTTCGCGATGCGGCCCTTGGCCGCTGCAGTCGCCGGTCTGGCGGCGGCGCCGGCCGCCGCTGGGGCCGCCGGGGCCGCCGGCGCGATCTCTGACCTGGCCACCGGCGCCCCCGGAGGCGGCGGGGTGCTGACGGACTCGATGCGCAGGCTGCCGCCGTTCAACCTGAGACATGCCGCGGCATCGACGGTGCTGGTGCCGACGGTCAGGATCCGCCCCGTGGTCTCATGGACGGTCAAGAGGTCGCCCTTGAGCGTCCAGGGCCCCTCGGTCTGGATCTTCTTGCCGCCAACCAGGACGAGCCATTCCGCCTCTGCCGCCGGCACGGCGGCGCCAAGCGCGGCAAGCAAGATGGCGGCGGAGAGCGCTGGCCTCATTGAGCGATAGCCTATCGTGAGATAAGCATAACCTCGTCACCGCAATGCGCCAAGTGCCATCCCCCGTCACCCTCTCGCCCCCTCCGCCGCTCCCGGGGCGGGCACGGCCAGTACGCTGGCTGGCCTATGTCTGGGCCGGGCCAACCTCGTTGCTGGGCCTGGCGGCGGCTCTGCTGACCGTGTCGAGCGGCGGGCGGGCGGCGCTCTCGCAGGGGGTGCTCGAGGCCTGGGGCGGCTTCGCGCGCTGCCTCCTGCGGGCGACGCCGATCAGGGCGCAGGCGATCACCCTGGGGCACGTGGTGCTGGGGTGGGACCGGGCCAGCCTGGACCGCTCGCGGGCCCACGAGCTCGTCCACGTGCGGCAGGCCGAGCGTTGGGGCCCGCTCTTCCTCCCCGCTTACCTCGTGGCAAGCGCCTGGGCCTTGCTGTGCGGGGGCCACTATTACTGGGACAACTGCTTCGAGAGGGATGCCAGACGGGGCGAGCACCCATCGCGGCGGTAGCCCGGCCCCGTCCTGGCGGGAGAAGGTTGACTAGCTGTTACCGCCGCCAGGCGGCGGCGGCTCGCGCCGCTGCTGTTGCGGGGCCTGCCGCTGGGCCTGGCCCTGACGCGGCGGCGGCGCCTGCCGCTGGACCGCCTGCTGGCGCGGTGGCGGCGCCTGCCGCTGGGCCATCTGCTGGCGCGGCGGCGGGGCCGG
>DATKFK010000077.1:0-3770 GCA_035544375.1 Thermoanaerobaculia bacterium | reverse complement strand
GCGCTGCCAGCGCAACCGACAGCGGTACGGCCTTCAGGCTGGTGAAGGGATCCCAGGCAGGCCCGTGGCCATCGCCACGTCGAGAGCCTTTCGCCAGGCGGACCGCTGAGGGTCCGGCTGGCCGGCAGGTTGCGGGAGCGGCTAGTCTCTAACTTATTGATTCTGTTGGTGCCCGAGGCGGGGGTCGAACCCGCATGCCCTTGCGGGCGGGAGATTTTAAGTCTCCTGCGTCTGCCATTCCGCCACTCGGGCTTTTCGAGAGTCGATTGTAACAGCGGGGATGACTCGGGTCCGGGCAGCCCCGGCCTGCCGCGCGTCGGGTGTCGCACGAGGGGCGACAGCTCTGCCACGCCTAGCACTTATAACCGCACTTAATTACAGTAGGGGGTGGGGGAAACGCAGTCGACATGCCAGCCAAACACCATCTCAGTGCCTCACAGTGGGAACAGTTCTTCGACGGTGCGCTGGACCACCGGTATGTCCGAGCAGGGGTCAGGCACCTGCTGGCCCGCTGCCCGATCTGCTCGCCCCTGGCGGCCGGGGCGGCGGAGGGGTCGGAAATCGGCGATCCCGGCCTGGCGACCCCTGCCGCCCGCGAACGGCACGATACGGTCGGCAGGCTCCTGCGGCTGGCGCAGGAGCGGCGGCGGGGACGCGAGGCGTGGGACTTCCTGCAGCGTCTTGCCCCCGCCGAGCGCCTGGAACAGGTCGAGGCCAACCCCGAGCTGGCCACCGCTGCGCTCTGCGAGCGGCTGATCGAGGAGTGCGGGGCCGCCTGCTGGAGCCAGCCGCGGGCCGCGATCGGCCTGGCGCGCCTCGCTCTCGCGGTGGCGCTGCGCGTGCGATGCGCTGGCACCACGCGAGGCCTGCTCGCCGACCTCCGCGGCCGCGCGCTGGCTTGTCTCGCGGACGCCCGCCGCGTGACCGGGGACCTGGAGGGGGCCTGGGAGGCGCTCGCGAGCAGCGAGGAGGAGCTGGAGAACGGCACCGGCGATCCGCGAGAGGCAGCCATCCTGGAGCGCTCGACCGGCGAGCTGCTGGCCGAGATCTGGCGCCTTGACGATGCCTGCAAGTCCTTCGGCCTCGCGGCCGAGATCTATGCCGCCCTCGAAGACCCCGACCTGCACGGGCAGACCCTGACGCAGCTCGCCATGGCCGTCGGTGCGCGCGAGCCCGACCACGCGATCGAGCTGCTCGAAGCGGCGCTGGCCGAGATGTCCCCGGGGACCGACCTCCGGCCCGAGCTCCGGGCGGTGCACGGCAAGATCTGGCTGCTCAACGACAGCGGGCGCTCGCAAGAAGCGGTGGCGCTCCTCGAATGCTCACGGCGCCTGTATCGGCGGCTCGGCGACCCGCCGACGCTGACGCGGCTGCATTGGCTCGAGGCCCGGATCGCGCATCGGATGGGGAGGACGGGGGAGGCGGAGCTGACCCTGCAACGGCTGTGGCACCGGCTGCTCGACCTCGAGCTGCCGCTCGAGCACTGCATGCTCTCCTGCGACCTGATCGAGGTCTACATGGCGCAGGGCAAGGCCGCCGCCGCGCTGCCGCTGGCGCAGGCGTGCTACCCGGTGCTCAGGCGCTACGGCCGCGAGGACCAGGCAGCCTCCCTGCGCGGCCGCTTCGGCTGTTGAGACGCAGATCGCGGATGCGCGGTCGGAGGGCTCGCCGTTCCGCTCGATCGCCGGGGACGCTGGCAGCCAGCGCCGTCAGCAGACCGGCCGCCGCCCCAGGCAATCGCGGATGAGCGCCAGGGCCGCATCCCGTTCGGCATCCGCGAGCTCGAGGCGCGGCGGCCGGACGGTGGGCGAGCCCATGCCCACCTCGGCCTGGACCAGCTTGATCAGCTGCACGAACTTCGGCACCGTGTCGAGGCGCAGCAGCGGCAGGAACCAGTCGCAGAGGCGCCGCGCCTCCGCGATGCGGCCGGCGGCGGCGAGCTCGAACAGGCGCACCGACTCGGCGGGCAGGGCGTCGACGAGGCCGGCGATCCAGCCGACGGCCCCCGCCTGGACGCCTTCGACCAGCAGGTCGTCGACGCCGATGAAGATGGCGATGCGGTCCGCGAGCAGGGCGCGGATCGCGGTGACGCGCCGCACGTCGCCGGTCGATTCCTTGACCGCCGCGAGGTTGGGCAGCGCGGCGCACAGCTCGGCGAGCCCCTGGGGGCTGACGTCGGTGCGATAGGCGATCGGGTTGTTGTAGAGCATGCACGGCAGCGGCGTGGCGCCGATCACCGCCCGGAAGTGCGCCGCGGTCTCCCGCCAGTCGCCGACGTAGACGTAGGGCGGCAGCACCATCAGCCCCTCGCAGCCGTGGGCCGCGGCCTGCCGCGCCAGCTCGACGGCGCCGGCGGTGGACAGCGCCGCGACGCCCGCCACCACCGGCGCCCGCCCGGCTGCCGCTTCCCGGCAGGCGGCGAGCACCGCGGCTTTCTCGTCGAAGCTCAGGGTGCCGCCTTCGCCGAGCGAGCCCAGCGGCACGATGCCCTGGCACCCCTGCTCGATCAGCCAGCCGACGTGGCGCCGCAGGAAGTCGAAGTCGATGGACAGGTCGGGCTTGAATGGGGTGGTGATTGCCGGAAAGACGCCGCGCCAGCGCATGGAAGTTCTCCTGGTCAGGGGTGGGGTGGGAAGGGCTCGGGCAGCCGCATCTCCGCGAGGACGCCGAGCGCCACCGGTTCGAGCGGCACCTTGACGGGGTCGGGCTCGTCCCAGCCGAACAGCAGCTCGAGGGCCGGCCCGCAGATCCGGCCCTGGCAGGGGCCCATGCCGGTCCGGGTGTAGAGCTTGGCCTGGCGCAGGCTCCAGCCGGCATCGAGCCGCCCTGCCGGCACGTCCTCGCAGCGGCAGACGAGGGTCTCGGCAGCCGGCGGCAGGCGCACCTGCGGCCGGAGCTGGAACGCCCGGTCGATGGCGGCGGCATGGCGGCGGCCGCGGTCGCGGCGCCGCTGCAGCCCGCTCAGCTCGCGCCCCTCTCGGCCGGCGGCGGCGGCGGCAAGGCCGGCGATCGGGCCGGTCAGCAGCGCCTGCTCCACGCCGCCGACGCCGGTCGGCTCGCCGGCGCAGTAGACGCCAGGGACGCTCGTCTGCTGGGCGCCGTCGACCCGCACCACCCGGCCGCCGCCGTCGCTGCGGAGCGCGCAGCCGAGCAGCCGTGCCAGCCGGAGGTTGGGCACCAGCCCGTAAGCGCATGCCAGGACGTCGCAGCGTTCACGCCAGGAGCGTATGCCGTTGGTCAGCGTGGCCTCGTGCACCGCCGGGATCGCGCCGTCGCCGGACGCGCCGCTCACCCAGACGCCGCAGCGGTAAGGGGCGCGCCAGAAAGCGGCCCGGTACCGCAGGGCCTGGGCCAGGAGCCGCGGCCGGCGCCAGAGGCCGGCGGCGAAGCGGGCCACCGCGCGGGCCGGCGCCTGCTCGGCCACCAGCGCGATCCTGGCCCCCGCCTTGGCGAGGGCGGCGGCGACCGGCAGCAGCAGCGGCCCGCTGCCGGCGATCACCACCCGCCGGCCGGCGAGACTGGCGCCCGACTTGAGCAGCGCCTGCGCGCCACCGACGCCCACGACGTTGGGAAGCGTCCAGCCGGGGAAGGGGAGGAAGCGTTCGCTGGCGCCGGTGGCGATCACCAGGCGCCGCGCCTCGACCCGCACGGCGCCGCCTGCCTGCTCGACGAGCAGCGTCACGCCAGGCGGCCTGCCCGGCGGACCGGCCGCGGGCGCCGGACCCGCCGGCGGCGCGGCGGGCGGCAGCTCCGAGATCGCGGCCCGGGTC
>DATKFK010000076.1:0-2055 GCA_035544375.1 Thermoanaerobaculia bacterium | reverse complement strand
TCCGGGCGCTGCGTCAAGCGCCGTCGAGGGTCGGGTCGGGGCCGGGTTCCAGGCCATTGCGGCCGGGGACTGGCCCGGCGCGCGCGATGCCTTTTCCGCTGTTCTCGAGGTGGCCGAGGTACCCGAGGCGTTCTTCGGTTTGGCGAACGCGCTGTTCTGGCTGGGCGACCTGGCCGGCACGATCGCCAACTGCGAGAAGGCGTATGCCGGTTTCCGCCGCCGCGGCGACGCGATGCTTGCCGCCGGCGCCGCTCTTTCGCTGGTCGGCTACAACAAGGGGTATCTGGGCAATACGGCCGCGGCCCGCGGCTGGCTATCCCGCGCGGCCCGGATTATCGGGGACAAGGTCCCGGAACTGCGCGGGGAACTCCTAGGAGCCACCGCGTATGTCACGGACGATCCGGTCCGGAGCGAGGCGCTGGCCCGGCAGGCCGCCGAGATCGGGCGGGCGAACGGCAACTCGGACCTGGAGTTGATGGCGATGCATGCCGTCGGGACGGCCCTGGTGCAGCAGGGCCGTATCGAGGATGGCATGTCGCTGCTTGACGAGGCGATGGCCGGCGTGACCGGCGGCGAGTGCGGTAATCCGCTGACGGTCGCGCAGGTGAGCTGCATGACGATGGTGGTCTGCGGCAGCTGTTTCGATCTGGAGCGCGCGACGCAATGGGTCCAGTCGCTCCAGGGCTTCATTGACCGGTACGGGTGCCCGTTCCTGTATGCCGAGTGCCGCACCTATTACGGCCGGGTCCTGTTCGAGAACGGTGACTGGGGCGCCGCCGAGGCGCTTCTCACCGACGCGATCTCGATGTCGCAGGGTGTCTTCCAGGCGCCGCACGCGTTCGCGTCCGGGACGCTGGCGGAGCTCAGGCTGGCGCAGGGCCGGATCGAGGAGGCGGTCAGGGTACTGCGCGGCGTCGAGGGGCGCGAGGAGGCGGCCACGGCGGTCGCCTCGGTGCACCTTCAGCAGGGCGAGCCATCGGCGGCCGCGGCTGTGCTGCGCCGCCGCCTCGCCGCGACCAGCCCGGACCGGCTCGATGTCGCCGCGGTGATCGAGTTGTTCGGCGAGGCAGAGATCGCGCTGCACGATAGCGGCGCGGCCATCGAACGGGGACGTGCCCTTATCGCGCTGGGCGCCGTCAACCACTGTGACCTCATCGTCGCGCATGGCGAGCGCCTGCTCGGGCACGCGCTCGCGGCGACCGATGTTCCAGCCGCATGCGCGCATCTGGAAACGGCGCTTGCGGCGTTCGTCCACGCCGGGATTCCCTACCGCGCCGCGCAGACCCGGCTGCTGCTGGCCCAGGTGCTCGGGCACGGCGACCGTGAGGTGGCCGGGGCCGAGGCGCGGGCGGCGTTGTCGGCCTTCGAGGATCTGGGCGCCGGCCGTGACGCGGACGCCGCCGCCGCGCTGATGCGCGACCTCGGTATCAAGGCGGCCAGGACCGGGCCGAAGAACGTCGGACGGCTCACCCGCCGCGAGCAGGAAGTGCTCGCCCTGCTGGGCGAGGGGCTATCCAATCCCGAGATCGCCGGGCGCCTGTTCCTGTCGCGCAAGACGGTCGAGCATCACGTGGCGCGCATCTTGTCCAAGCTCGGCCTGCGCGGGCGGGCCGAGGCAGCGGCGCTTGCCGCCCGGGGTACGCCAGAGAAATCGGCCAGGGATAGGTGAGGTCGCCGATGCGGCCAGCTAGTCAGCCGGGCGGGGCAGGTCACGCGGCGCGACCGGGGATGATCTCCGCATGGCTCGCCAGGGACGCGTGATGCCACGGAACAGCGACGACGCGGCGGACACCAGCCGGGCCGCTTGCTCGTCGGCGTGGCGGACTTCGGCGGGGCTCTTCGTACGCTCGATCTGGTACAGCCGGTAGTTGTCGTAGGGCATCATGATCTCGCCTCCCTTCGGGGGCATCGTCCATTGACGGTGGTGTCGGCAGTCCGCGAGATGCGGGTGCTGCAACTGGCTCAGGCGCTGGCTCGCTGGTTGCGGATGGCCCAGGGCTGGAGCATGGCGTATACCGCATCCGACATGGGCACGGCCAGAGCATGCTGGGCGGC
>DATKFK010000075.1:0-7374 GCA_035544375.1 Thermoanaerobaculia bacterium | reverse complement strand
GATCCTCTGCCACCTCTTCACCGAGCGGCCGGTCTACCGGCCCGAGGAGACGGTGCACATCAAGGGCTACCTGCGGCTGCGCGACGGCGGCCACCTGTCGCCGATCACCGATCCGGGCGTCGTGGTGGTCAACGGCCCCGGCGACCTGGTCTGGCGCCTGCCGGTCAGCGTCACCGCGGCGGGCTCCTTCTATCACCAGTTCAAGCAGGCCAAGCTGCCGACCGGCGTCTACACGGCGAGCTTCGAGACCGGCCACGGCACGCAGTTCGGCAAGGTGTCGTTCCGCATGGAGGCCTACCGGCTGCCCAAGTTCGAGGTGCAGCTCCACGCCGCCGACGTGGTGCCGCTGGACCGCGAGTTCACGGTCGGCCTGACCGCCCAGTACTACGCCGGCGGCCGCGTCACCACCCGGCCGCTCGCCTGGCGGGTCACCCAGTTCCCGTACAGCTGGACGCCCCGCCGCCTCTCCGGCTTCCTCTACTCGTCGGACGGACGCTTCTCGCGCACCGACCGCTTCCAGTCGACGCCGCGCCTCGAGCGCCAGGACACGACCGACGCGACCGGCGGCGCCAAGCTGGTGCTCAACCCGGCCGTCGAGCCGACGGCGCAGCCGCGCACCTACGTGGTCGAGGCGACGATCACCGGCGCCGACGACCAGACGGTGACGGCCGCCCGCGCCGTCGTCGCGCTGCCGCCGTTCGTGCTCGGCCTCAAGGTGCCGCGCTACGTCGAGCGGGCCACCCGCATCCAGCCCGAGGTCGTGGTGGTCGGGCCGGACGACAAGCCGCTCGCCGGCCAGGCGGTCACCGTGCGCCTGCTGCAGCGGCAGTGGCACTCGCACCTGCAGGCCTCCGATTTCTCCGACGGCGTGGCGCGCTACCGCACCGACGTCGTGGACCAGAAGATCGCCGAGCTCAAGCTGACCAGCGGCGCCGGCCCGCAGCCGGTGGCCCTGGCGATCCCGCGCTCCGGCGTCTACGTGGTCGAGGTCGAGGCGCGCGACCGGCTGGGCCGCACCCAGGTCGTCGCGGTCGATCTCTACGCTGGCGGCGAGCAGGCGGTGACCTGGACCAAGCCGCCGGCGGGCGCCTTCAACGTGGTCGCCGACAAGGCCGAGTACCGGCCGGGCGAGACCGCGGTGCTGGTGCTCGAAAGCCCCTTCCAGCGCGGCCGCGCGCTGGCGGTCGTCGAGGCGCCGGAAGGCAACGCCTACCAGTGGCTGGCGGTCGAAGGCGGCGCCGCCACCTTCAAGCTGCCGATCCACGGCAACCATGCGCCGCGCCTGCCGGTGCACTTCATGCTCGAGCGCGGGCGGGTGCCGGGCACGGCGCCGCAGCCGGGCAGCAACGCCGACCTCGGCAAGCCCGCCACCGTCGCCGCCACCGCCTGGCTCAAGGTGCAGCCGCTCGACAACCGGGTGGACGTCAAGCTCGGCTACCCGGCCAAGGGCCGCCCGGGGCAGAAGATCGAGGTCTCGATCGCGCTCGCCGACCCCCAGGGCCGGCCGGTCGGCGGCGAGGTGACGCTGTGGCTGGTGGACCAGGCGGTGCTGGCCCTGGGGCGCGAGCAGCGGCTCGATCCGCTGCCCGACTTCATCACCGCGGTCACCTCGCGGCTGACCCTGGGCGACAGCCGCAACCTGGCTTTCGGCTTCCTCCCCTTCGCCGAGAACCCCGGCGGCGAGGTGGGCGAGAAGGAGGCCGGAAGCCTCCTCGACCGCGTCACCGTGCGCCGCAACTTCAAGCCGGTGCCCTACTTCAATCCGGCGATCGCAGTCGGCCCGAGCGGCGTCGCCAAGGTCGCCGTCGAGCTGCCGGACGACCTCACCAACTTCAAGATCCGCGCGAAGGTGGCGAGCGGTCCCGAGCGCCTCGGCTTCGGCACCGGCGAGATCGCGGTGCGGCTGCCGGTTTTGGTGCAGCCGGCGCTGCCGCGCTTCGTGCGCCCCGGCGACCGCTTCAAGGCGGTGGCGATCGGCCGCATCGTCGAGGGCGAGGGCGGCGCCGGCGTGGCCGAGATGCGCGCGACCGGGGTGACGCTCGGCGGCCCGGCGCGCCAGGACCTGCAATGGAACCCCAAGGAACCGGCGCGCATCGAGTTCCCGGTGAGCGTGCCGACGCCGGGCTTCAAGCCGGACGGCAAGCCCGCCTACGGCGACGTCACCTTCCGCTTCGCCGTCCAGCGCGCCGCCGACCAGGCCAGCGACGGCGCCGAGGTGAAGCTGCCGGTGCGCGACGACCGCCGGCGCATCAGCATCCGGCTGCTCAAGGACCTGGCGGTGGGCGGGGCGGGGGCGGCCGGGGCTGGCGGTGCGGCCGGGGCTGGCGCCGGCGTCACCGCCACCCTGGACCTGCCGGCGCTGCCCGAGCCGGCCCGGCCCGGCAGCGTGCGGCGGTCGGTCCTGGTGTCCGACCAGCCGGCCCTGGTGCGCATGGCGGCCGGGCTCGACTTCCTGCTCGAATATCCCTACGGCTGCACCGAGCAGCGGTTGTCCCGGGCCCGCGCCGAGCTCGCCCTGACGCGCCTGCGCGACCTCCTTCATACCTCGGGCGACGACGAGCGGCTGCGCAAGGACGTCGCCGACACGCTCGAATGGCTGGGCCGGGCGGTCGGCCCCGACGGGCTGGTGGCCTACTGGCCGGGGAGCGGCGGCTACGTCTCGCTGACCGCCTGGTCGCTCGATTTCCTGGTCGAGGCCAAGGCGGCGGGCTACACCGTCGACGAGAAGCTCTGGAACACCCTGAGCCGGTCGCTCGAGCAGTCGCTGCGCACCGACTACGGCCACTTCATCGACGGCGAGTCCTTCGCCGAGCGCAGCTGGGCGCTCGCCGCCCTGGCCGCCGCCGGCAAGGCGCAGCCCGCCTATGCCGCGGAGCTGGCGCGCAAGGCCCAGTTCCTCGACCTCGAGGGCGTGTCCGAGGTGCTGCAGGCCTTCGCCAAGGGCTCGGGTCCGGAGGCGGCGCCCGCCGACCAGCAGGGAGTGTCGCGACTGGCGACCGGCGGAGCCGCGACCGCCGACAGCCTGGTGCGGCGGCTGTGGGGCGGCGTCGTGCTGCGGCTCTACGGCGGGCGGCAGATCTACGGCGGCCTGCAGGAGGGGCCGGGGCACGCGCCCGCGAGCGGTCTCATCCTGCCCAGCGAGACGCGGACCGTGGCCGAGATGACCCGGGCGCTGGTGCGCCGCGACGGCGCCGACCCGCGCCTGGCGACGCTGGTCGAGGCCCTCACCACGCTCGGCGGCGACGACGGCTGGGGCTCGACCAACGCCAATGCCGCGGCTCTCCTGGCGCTGTCCGAGCTGCTCAAGCCGCCGTTTGCCGGCAGCGTGCAGCGCACCGTCGAGGTGCGTCTCGGCAAGAGCGTGAAGACGCTGGAGATCGGTCCCAAGGCGCCGGTCGCGGCGCTGGTCTCGACGACCGAGGAAGCCGGCCAGGCGGGCGCCGTCATCCTGGCGGCGGCGGGAGCGCCGGCGGCCGGCGCGGCGGGTGCTGCCGGCCCGGCCGGCGGGCCGGCAGCCGCGGGCGCCCGGCCGGTCGTGGTGCGCGTCGAGACCAGCTACCTGCCCGCCACGGACGGCTCCCAGGTGGCTCCCGTGGCGGCCGGCTTCGTGGTCAGCCGCGAGCTGCTGGCGGTGCGCGGCGAGGGCCTGCCGCCCGAGCGCCTGTCGCTGGCGGCGCCCGGGACGACAGTCCATTTCGCGGTCGGCGACGTGGTCGAGGAACACGTCCAGGTGGTCAACCCCAAGGACCGGCACTACGTGGCGGTCGCGGTGCCGCTGGCCGCCGGCATGGAGCCGCTCAACCCCAGCCTGGCGACCGCGCCGCCGGAGGCCAGGCCCCGGGGCGCGCTGTCGTTGCGGCCCACCTATTCGGCCTTCCTCGACGACGAGGTGACGTTCTACTACGACACCCTGCCCAAGGGCACCTACGACTTCTACTTCCGCACCCGGGCGACCACCGAAGGCAGCTTCCAGCAGCCGGCGGCGCGGGCCGAGGCGATGTACGACGGCGCGGTGCACGGCAACTCGGCGGGAGCGCGGGTGGAAGTTGCCCGCCAGGCGCCGGAGAAATGACCCGATGACCGGCGAGTTGCAGGCATAGATGGTTCGGGCCTGGTTGCGCCTCGCGCGCTGGCGCTTGCGGCGCCGGCGCCGGCTCCTCGCGGATGAGCCGGTCGCCTTGCGGCCGGACGGTGGGCCGGCGCGGCGCCCTTGGCAAAGGCGGCCGGCCGCCGGCTGGCGGCTGCGCGCCCTGCTGTGGACGGTCGCCGCCTTCGGCATCGGCTGCCCGCTGCTGGCATCCGGGGTGGCCTGCCTCGCCGCCGCGCGGGCGCACTTCGCGGCGCCGGCGCCGACCTTGCTGCTGCTCGACCGCCAGGGCCGGTTCCTGGGCGAGCTGCCCGGCAACCCTGCGACGACCACTGCCGTGAGCTCGCCGGCGGCGGCCGCACACCGCGGCTCGCACCGCGGCCGCACCGCCGGCGAGGCTGGCGAGGAGGACGGTCTCGGCTACTGGCCGGTCGCGGAGCTGCCGCCGCGGGTGGTGGCCGCGACCCTGGCGCTCGAGGACCGCCGCTTCGGCGCCCACCCCGGGGTCGATCCGCTGGCGGTCGGGCGGGCGGCGCTGCAGAACCTGCGCACCCGCGGCCGGGTCTCGGGGGCCTCGACGCTCGCGATGCAGGTGGCGCGAATGCAGAGCCCCGGCGCGCGCGGCTACCTGCGCAAGGTGACCGAGGCGCTCACCGCCGTCTTCCTCACCGAGCGCTACGGCTCGCGGGAGGTCCTGCGCCAGTACCTCCGCATCGTGCCCTACGGCAACCGCATCCACGGCATCGCCTACGCCGCGCGCAGCTACTTCGACAAGCCGGTCGAGGACCTGTCCTGGGCCGAGATCGCCTTCCTGGCGGCGCTGCCGCAGGCGCCGGCGCGGATGAACCCGTTCCTGCCGGCCGGCCGCGAGCGGGCCGTCCGCCGCGGCGAACGCGTGCTGGCCGAGCTGGCCGGCCGCGGCGTGCTGTCGCCGGCCGAGTACGCGCTGGCCCAGGGACAGCTCGCCGGGCTGCGCATCCCGTACCGCGAGCGCCGGCCGCCCGAGGCGCTCCACGCCCTGCTGCACCTGCAGACCCTTGCCGCCGAGGGGCGCCTGCGCGGGGCCGGCGCGGCGGCGCCCATCCTGCGCACCACGCTCGACCTCGACCTGCAGCGCGACGCCGCCGCGATGACGTGGCGGGCGCTGCGCGAGTGGCGCAGCCGCGGCGCCGGCAACGCCTCGCTGATCGTCCTCGACCTCTCCCGCCACGAGGTGCTGGCGTGGGTCGGCTCGGCCGCCTACTTCGACGCCGAGGACCACGGGGCCATCGACTACGCACGGGTGCGGCGCTCGGCGGGAAGCACGCTCAAGCCCTTCCTCTATGCCCAGGCGCTCGAGCGCGGCGTCATCGGGCCCACCACCCTGATGGACGACCTGGAGCGCGGCCCCGGCGGCGTCGCAAACGCCGACGACGCGTTCATGGGGCCGCTGCTGCCCCGGGTCGCCCTGGCCAACTCGCGCAACGTTCCCGCGGTGCTGCTTTTGGGGCGCATCGGCCTCGACCAGGGCTTCGGCCTGTTCCGGGAGCTGGGGCTCACCGACGGCGCGGTGCCGGCGCGCCATTACGGGCTCGGCATGGCGATCGGCGGCCTGCCGGTGACGCTCGAGGAGCTGGCGCGGGCCTACCTGGCGCTGGCCGGCGACGGCAGCCTGCCGGCGCGGCTGCGCTGGCTGCGCGATCAGCCCGAGCCGGCGCCGCGCCGCATCTTCGCCGAGGAGACGGCGCGCCAGGTCACGCTCTTCCTGTCCGACCCCCAGGCCCGCCTGCCCAGCTTCCCGCGGATGGGCGCGACCGAGTACCGCTTCCCGGTGGCGGTGAAGACCGGCACTTCGACCAATTACCACGACGCCTGGGCGGTCGCCTACTCGACGCGCTACCTGGCGGCGGCCTGGGTCGGCCATCCCGGTTTCCGGGCCATGAACCAGCTGTCCGGTTACCTGTCGGCCGCGGACCTGGTGCGGCACGTGCTGCTGCGCCTGCACGGCGACCAGGGCGACGGGCTCGAGGACCTCTCCTTCCCGCCGCCGCGCGGCTACCGTCCGGTGCGGGTTTGCGCGCTGTCGGGCCACCGGGCCACCGCCGCCTGCGACCGCGTCTTCGTCGAGTGGTTCCGGCCCGGCGAGGAGCCGGCCGACGACTGCGAGGCCCACCAGCAGCGGGCCGTGGACCGGCGCAACGGCCTGCTGGCCACCCAGGCGACGCCGCCCGCCGCCGTCGAGGTGCGCACCTTCGTCGAGCTGCCGCCGCGCTACGCCGCCTGGCAGGCCGCCGCCGGCTTGCCGCGGCCCCCGGACGCGCCCAGCCAGCTCACGCTGCCGGCGGTGGCGCGCTGGGGAGCGACGGCGGGCGACGGCGCGGCCCCGGGCCGGACGGCGGACCGGTTCGGCGACGGCGCCGGGGGGGCCGGGACTGGCGCCGCGACCGGCTTCGGCGCCGGCGGGGGGGCCGGGCCGGGAACCGCCCTGCCGCCCGGCGGACGGGTGGTGCTCGCCGGCGGGCCGACGCGGCTGCGCATCACCTCGCCGGAAGGCGGCGCGCGCCTGCTGCGCGACCCGGAGACTCCGGCCGAGCTCAATACGGTGGCGCTGCGGGTGGTCGTCGATCCGCCCGTCAACGAGGTGGTGTGGTACGTCGACGGCCTGCCGTTCGCCACGGCCGCCTATCCCTATACCGCCCGCTGGCGCCTGCAACCCGGCGAGCACACGTTCCAGGTCCGCCTGGGCGCCGGCAACAGCGCCTCACGGCCGGTCCAGGTCACCGTCGATTAGCTTTCCGTCGCCGGGATCAGGCCCGCTGGTCGTCCGCCTTCCAGTTGCTGATCAGGCGCTTGATCGCCTCGCGGTCGGCGATGTTCTCGTCCAGCACCTTGCGGGTCAGCGCGGGCAGCTCCTCGTCGCTGGCGAAGCGGAGGGCGATCAGCTGGGCCGCGGACAGCTGGGGGATGCGGGCGCGCTGGTCCACCGGCAGCAGCTCGCCGAGCCGGAGCCACATCTCCTGCCGGATGACGCGGTCCTGGACCGCCAGCGCGAACTCCCGCGCGTAGAACCAGATCAGGAACAGGGCGACGGCCACCAGCAGCTGCACGACGCTGTTGCCGCGGTCGAAGCGGCCGCCGCCGCGCCAGGCGTGGTAGATGCCGACGAACGTCCACAGCAGGTTGAGCAGCAGGATGGAAGGGGTGACGAAGTGATACAGCGGCACGTAGCGGCGGTGGGTCGCGTAGCTCTGCGATGCGGGGTCAGGCATGGGACCTCCTGGTCACGGAAACCGGCATGGGACTGGCGG
>DATKFK010000074.1:0-14191 GCA_035544375.1 Thermoanaerobaculia bacterium | reverse complement strand
TCGCCGACGTCGGCTCGGCCCAGGAGGTGCCGGGGATCACCGGCCTCGCGCACATGTTCGAGCACATGGCGTTCAAGGGCACCGAGACGATCGGCACCCGCGACCCGGCGGCCGAGAAACGGGCCATGGACGCGCTCGAGGCGGCCTACCAGGCCTACCAGCGCGCGCGCCTGGCGCCCAAGCCCGACGACGCGGAGGTTGCCCGGCGGTTCGCCCGCTTCAAGCACCTCGAAGCCGAGGCCGACCGCTTCGTGGTCAAGAACGAGCTCGACCAGATCCTGTCCGAGGCCGGCGCGGTGGGTGTCAACGCCACGACCGGCGCCGACGAGACGCGCTACTTCTATTCGCTGCCGGCCAACCAGGTCGAGCTCTTCGCCAAGCTCGAGTCGGACCGCTTCTGGCACCCCGTCTTCCGCGAGTTCTACGAGGAGCGCGACGTGGTGCAGGAGGAGCGCCGGATGCGGATCGACGGCGAGCCGCTGGGCCGGCTCTCCGAGCTGCTGGTCGAGACCGCCTTCGCGGCCCATCCCTACCATCAGCCGACCATCGGCTACCTGAGCGATCTCGAAGCCATCACCCGCACCGACGCCGAAACCTTCTTCCGCACCCACTACGTGCCCGCGAGCATGGTCACCGCCATCGTCGGCGACATCCATCCGCGGACGCTCATTCCGCTGCTCGACGCGCGCTTCGGGCGCATCCCGGCACGGCCGCCGGCGCCGCCGCTGCGCACCGTCGAGCCGGCGCAGGTCGCCGCCAAGCGCGTCACCCTCACGGACCCGGCGCAACCCCAGGTGCTCGTCTCCTACCACCGCCCCGCCGTGACCCATCCCGATGACGCGGTCTTCGAGGCCATCGACGACGTGCTCACCGGCGGCCGCACCTCGCGCCTGTACCGCACCCTGGTGCGCGACCAGAAACTGGCGCTCGAGGTGGAGTCGTTCTCGGGCCTGCCGGGCGAGAAGTACCCCAACCTTTGGACGGTGCTCGCGGCCCCCGCGATCGGCGTCTCCGGCGAGCGGGTGCTGGCGGCGATCGACGGCGAGCTCGAGCGGCTTGCGCGCGAGGACGTTGCCGACGCCGAGCTCGCCAAGTTCAGGGCGCGGGCGCGCGCCGCGCTGGTGCGCTCGCTGGGCAGCAACCAGGGCCTGGCCAACGCCCTGGCGCACTACCAGATGCTCCATGGCGACTGGCGCGAGCTGTTCCGCGAGATCGACCGCTTCGACCGGGTGACCAAGGCGGACGTCCGCCGGGTCGCCGCCGCCGCGCTCCGGCCGACCAACCGCACGGTGGCCATGCTCGTCACCCAGACCCCGCCGCCGGCGCCTCCCGCGGCCGGGCCCGCGCCGGCCCCGCCGGGCTCGCCGCCCCCGCCGGGCTCGCCGCCCGCGCCGGGCTCGCGGAGAGACCGCTGATGCGCCGTGCCGCTGGGCTCGCCGCCCTGGCCTTCCTCGCCGCCGGCAGGCTCGCGGCGGCCGCCCCGGCAGCCGCGCCGGCGCCACCGCCGCCCACCGCTCCGGCCGCGCCCGCCGCGCCGCCGCCACCGGCCACGCCGGCCGTGCCGACCGCCGCGCCGCCGCCGCGCTTCGAGATCCCGCGGCCGCGGCGGGTCGTGCTCGACAACGGCATGGTGGTGATGCTGCTCGAGGACCACGAGCTGCCGCTGGTCAGCGTCACCGCCCTTATCCGCACCGGTTCGCGGCTCGACCCGCCGGCCAAGCTCGGCCTGGGCGCCCTGGCCGGCGAGCTGCTGCGCTTGGGCGGCATCGCCGAAGGCGTCGACCGCCGCCTTGCGCCGGACGGCGCGCTCGCAGGCGATGCCCTGGACGACTTGCTCGAAGCCCGCGCCGCCGAGATGGAGGTCGCGGTCGCCGACGACTCGGCAAGCGCCAGCCTGAGCTGCCTCGCGGAGGACTTTGGCGCCCTGCTGCCCTTGTTCGGCGCCCTGCTCCGCCATCCCGCCTTCGACGCCGGCAAGCTGAGCCTGGCCAGGGACCTGGCCAAGGGCCGCCTGCAGCGCGAGAACGACGATCCGGACGCCGTGCTGGCGCGCGAGCTTGCCCGCCTCGTGTACGGGTCCGACTCCCCGTACGGCCGCACCCCGACCTTCGCCACGCTGGACGCCATCGAGCGGGCCGACCTCGTCGCCTGGCACGCCGCCAACCTGCAGCCGCAGGGCATCGTGCTGGGCCTGGTGGGCGACTTCCGCACCGCCGAGGCGCTGGCGGCGGTGCGCGCCGCCTTCGCCGATTGGCCGCGGGGCGCGACCCGGCCGCCCGGCGGCGAGTCCTTCCCCTACCGCCGCCAGCCCAATCCCGGCCTGTTCGCCATCGACAAGGGCGACATGAGCCAATCCGAGGTGGCGATGGGCCATCTTGGGGTGGTCAGGAACGACCCCGATTTCTTCGCCATCGAGGTGCTCGACGAGGTGCTCTCGGGCTCCTTCGCCTCGCGCCTGATCAGCCACGTGCGCACCGAGCAGGGGCTCGCCTACGAGGTCGACGGGCGGATCGGCGCCGACTGGGACCACCCCGGACTCGCCGTCCTCAGCCTTTCCACCAAGACCCAGACCACCGCCGCCGGCCTCGCGGCGCTGCTCGCCGAGGCGCGCGACCTGACCGCCAAGCCACCGACCGACGAAGAGGTGGCGCGGGCCCGGCGGAGCATCCTCGCGTCGTTCGTGTTCCATGCCGACTCGCCGGCCAAGGTGCTCGAACAGCAGCTCGTGTTCGAGCTCTTCGGCTACCCGCTCGACCGGCTGGAGCGCTATCGGGCGGGGATCGAAGCGGTGACCACCGCGGCGGTCCGCCAGGCCGCCGCGCGCCACCTGCACCCCGACCAGTTCACCATCCTGGTGGTCGGCCCCGCCGAGACCCGGGATCGCTCCCTCGCCCCGTTCGGCAAGGTCACGGTCCTGCCCCTGCCCGACGTGACGGGACGCCAGCAGCCGTAGCCTGCCCGGCGTGGCCGGCCGCCGGCAGCCCGGCAGCCCAGCCGCGCCCGGCCACCCGGCCTCCTGCGCCGCCTTCGTCGCCGGCCCAGCCAGCGCGCTTCCCCGGCGCGGCCGCGGCACGGATCTTGCGACTTCTTTCTGCCGCGGCGTGACGCGCCGCATCGACCCCATCGAACGCAGCGCGCGCGCCCACGGCGTTGTTTCGCGGCGTTCACCGCACCAAGGGAACCACGACACCAAGAGGAGACCGACATGAAGATGGAGTCCCTGAAAGACCTGTACCTCGAGCAGCTTCGCGATCTGTACGACGCCGAGACGCAACTGGTGGAAGCGTTGCCCAAGATGGCCAGCGCGGCCCACAACCCCAACCTCAGGAACGCCTTCAACCAGCACCTGCGCCAGACCCGCGAGCAGGTCACCCGTCTCGAGCGCGTGTTCAGCGCGCTCGGCGAGAGGCCCGAGGGTCAGACCTGCCACGGCATGAAGGGCCTGATCAAGGAAGGCCAGGAGATGATCAAGGCCAAGGGTGATCCCGACGTGATCGACGCCGGGTTGATCGCCGCCGCGCAGCGCGTCGAGCACTACGAGATCGCCGGCTACGGCACCGTCCGCACCTACGCCGAGATGCTCGGGGCCGAAGAGGCGATGAGGCTGCTCGAGAAGTCGCTGCAGGAAGAGGAAGAGACCGACGACAAGCTCACCGAGCTTGCCGAGAGTCACGTCAACGTCGAAGCCGAAGCCGCCGGCATGCGGCGCACCTGATCGGACCTGATCGGTCTGCCGGCTTACGGTCCACTCTCGAGGTCAACTCTCGAGGTCTCCTGCGGCGCTCCGGCCTGGTCCGGGGCGCCCTTTTTTCTTGTTCGCGCCAGCTTTCTCCTTCTCGCCAGCTTCCTTGTTTTAGCCAGCTTCTAGTTGTCGCCAGCCTTCTTTTTCTCGTTCTCGCCAGCTTTTTTGTTTTCGCCAGCTTTCTTTTTCTCGTTCTCGCCAGCTCTCTTTTTCTCGCCAGCTTTCTTGTTTTCGCCAGCCTGCTTGCTCCAGCCAGCCTGCTTGCCAGCCGGCCGCGGCCGCGCGGCGCCGGCCGCTGGTAGCGGCCCACGCAGCAGCGCCAGCGTCCGCGCTTCGAGGGCAGGCAAGCCGCGGCGCCGGCCGCGCGCGTTCAGGCGCCCCTCGAGAAACGCCGCGATGACCGCCGGGTGCACGTAGTACTTGCGGCAGGTGGCCGGCCGGTTGCCCAGCTGCTCGGCGACCCGCTTGACGGCCTCCACGACCCGCCGGTTGGCGTCGCGCGCCTGCCGGTCCAGATCCTGCCGGACGCTTGCCCCTGGCGCGCCGGCACCGTTCGCGCCGCCGCCACCGCGCTCGTCTTCGACGCTTTCGGCATCGCCCCGCGGCGGGCCGTTGCCGGCCACGCACCCGAGCAGCGCCGAGAGCGCCAGCACGGTGCCGCCCCAGGTGCGAAAGTCCTTGGCGGTGAAATCCTCGCCGGCGGCGGCGCGCAGGTAGTCGTTGACGTCGGCGGAGCCCACCACCTGGCGCTCGCCGGACTCGTCGAGATACTGGAACAGCTCCTGTCCCGGCAGCTCGCGGCAGGCGCGCACCACCCGCGCCAGGCGGCGGTCCGCGATGGACACGCTGGCCTCCTTGCCGCTCTTGCCGCGGAAGCGGAAGCGCAGGGTGGCGCCGCTGACCGCGACGTGGCGGGAGCGCAGGGTGGTGAGGCCGAAGGAGCCGTTGTCGCGCGCGTACTCCTCGTTGCCGACCCGGATCAGGGTGGTCTCCAGCAGCCGGACCACCGCCGCCAGCACCTTCTCGCGCGGCAGCCCGGGCCGCGCCAGGTCGCTCTCGACGTGGGCGCGCAGCCGCGGCAGCGCCTCGCCGAAGGCGATCATGCGGCCGAACTTGGTTTCGTCGCGCACCGCCCGCCAGTCGGGGTGGTAGCGGTACTGCTTGCGGCCGCGCGCGTCGCGCCCGGTGGCCTGGAGGTGGCCGTTGGCCAGCGGACAGATCCAGACGTCGGTCCAGGCGGGCGGGATGGCCAGCGCCTCGATGCGCCGCCGCTCCCCGCGATCGCGCAACGGCCGCCCCCCGGGATTCAGGTAGGAGAAGCCGCTGCCCCGCCGGCGCCGTCGGATCCCGGGCCTGTCGTCGGCGACGTAACGAAGCCCGGCGAGCTTGGCGCTCAGCACGGGGTCGGCCGCGACCGCCTGTGGGTCCTCCACGATCCCTTGCGCCAGCGATTCGAGCATCGTTCAGTTCTTGCCTTGTAAAAACTGCATAGCGGTGGGCCATGCGGCCCCCGCGCTTCGGGGACGGGCCCTGATGAGTGCATCCACCGTGCCGGGCCCGTCCCCACCGATGCCCAGAAGATGCTGTAGTCTCGATGTTTACGGACACCATGCCGGTTTGTCGCCGGAATGGCATGGTCCCTGCACCAGCATGCGCGACACAGGAGGTCCCGAGCATGGAGGCCCGAACGTTCATCGGCGGGTTGGAGAATCCGGCAGCGCCGGCGATACCTGTGGCTCCGGCTCCGGGCCACCGCCATGGACGCGCCGCGGCCCGGTCGCGACGGCCCGCCGCCGGCAGGGTCCGCCCCGGCTTCAGCGCTCTCTGAAACCCATTCCTGCATGGCATCCGCGAGGTTGGAGGACCCAATGGAAGTGACGACGACGCGGCCCGACCCGCAGGCTCCCAAGGCGCCAGCCCCCGTGCTGGCGGGTGCCCTGCGTCCGGGGGTCGTGCTGCTTGACGGCGGCCGCGAGCCGCAGGGGGCCGACAGCCGCGCGCTGGCGCTGCTCGGCTGCGCCGACGGCGGCGAGCTCGCGGCACGCTGGGCGGCCATCCGTCAGCATCTGGCGGCAACCGCGGAGACCGTCGAGCTGCCGCCGGAAATCACCGGCGGGCGCCCGGTCCGCGCCTCCCTGATCCGGTTCGCCGCCGCGGGCCCTGCCGCCGCGGGTGCTGCTGCCACGGGCCCTGCCGCCGCCGACGCCGCCGCCGCGGGCCCTGCCGCGGACGCTGGCGCCGGCGCCAATGGCGACCCCGCCAACGGCCACCGCCCGGCGGCGCTGCTGCTCCAGGATGCCGACCTCGAGCCGGCGCTCGAGAGCGACCTGCGCGCGGCATCGCAGATGCGCTCGCTGGTGCAGATCACGCCGGCCGTCGCGCACGACCTGCGGGCGCCGATCAACGCCATGGTGCTCAACCTCGAGGTGCTCAAGGAGACGCTGGCCGGCGGCACCGCCGGCCTCCCGCCCCAGGCGGCGTACCCGGCTCATCCGACCGCCTCGCCTCACCCGCCAGGCAGCGGCCGCGATCCGCGCGAGCGCCAGCAGCGCTACGTCTCGGTGCTCCGGGAGGAGCTGTCGCGGCTGCACCAGTCGCTCGAGCTGTTCCTCGCCCACATCGCGCCGCGCGGCGAGCGGCTGGAAACGCTCGACTTGCGCGGCCCGGCGCAGGATCTCGCCGCCCTGCTGCGCCCGACGGCCCGCAAGCAGCAGGTCAAGGTCGAGGCGCTGCTGCCGGAAGCTGCCGTGCCCATCCTCGCCCAGCGCCACCCTCTGCGGCTGGCGCTGCTCCACTTCGGGCTGGCCGCGCTCGAGCTGGTGCCGCGCGACAGCACGCTCGAGGTGCGGCTCGACCGCCTGCCGGCGCCGCCGCGGGCGCGGCTGCGGATCGCCGCCGTCCCGCGGCCGGGCGAAGCGGCAGGATCGCCCTGGCCGGCACCCGGGCCTGGGCCAGGACCCGCGCCGGGACCGGCCGCGGCGCCAGGACCGGCCGCGGCGCCGGTTGCGCAGCCGGAGCCGCGCTTTTCGGCCGCCGGCACCGAGGCGCGCCTGGCCGTGGCGCACGGCATCGTGGCGTCCTTCGCCGGCGCGTCCAGGTTGGTGGCGTCGGGTGCCTTCCTTGCCCCGACCCCCGCCGTTGCCCCGACCGCCGTCGCCGCGCCAACCGCCGCCGCCCCGACCACCGCCGGCGCACCGACCGCCGCCGCACCGACCGCCACCATCGCCGCGATCTCAGCCGCCGCCCCGATCGCCGGGGCCGGCCCGCGGGCGCAGAACGGCCTCGCCCGCCCCGTGGGCGCCCCGGATACGCCCCGGGAGATCCCGGCCTATGAGATAGAATTCCCGCTAGCCGAGCCGGACTGAGGTCACGATGCCACACGCTCTCGCAGTCGACGACGATCCCAACTTTCTCTCGGCGCTGGCCGAGCTGATCGAGGGCCAGGGCTTCACCACCAACACCGCGCTCAACCTGCGGGACGCCCGCGTCCAGCTCAGTCACCGCTCTCCCGACGTGGCGCTGGTCGATCTCTATCTCCCGGACGGCAGCGGCATCGATCTGCTCAAGGACCTCGACGGCGGCGCCGCCACCGAGGTGGTGCTGATGACCGGTCACGCCGACGTCGAGAGCGCCGTCCAGGCGCTGCGCCTCGGCGCCAGCGACTACCTCACCAAGCCGCTGGACATCGGCCACCTCAAGAACATCCTCGCCAACGTCGCCAGCCTGCAGCCCAGCGCCGCCGCCGCCGGCCCGGCCGCCGGCGAGGAAGCGGGCGAGGAGACCTCCCCCGAGGTGGGGCGCCTCGGCCTGTTGCTCGGCGCCGCCGAGCCGATGCTCGCGACGTACGAGATGATGAACCGCGTGGCGCCGACCGACGCCACCGTCCTTTTGGTCGGCGAGAGCGGCACCGGCAAGGACCTGGCGGCGACCACCCTGCACCTGCTGAGCCGCCGCTCCAAGGCGCCCTTCCTGCCGCTCAACTGCGGCGCCATCTCCCCGACGCTGATCGAGAGCGAGCTGTTCGGTCACGAGCGCGGCAGCTTCACCGGGGCGCAGCACCGCCACAAGGGCTACTTCGAGCGTGCCCACGGCGGCACCCTGTTCCTCGACGAGATCAGCGAGATGCCGATCGAGCTGCAGGTCAAGCTCCTGCGGGTGCTCGAGACCGGCACCCTGGCGCGCATCGGCGGCGACCAGCAGGTGGCCGTCGACGTGCGCGTCATCGCCGCCACCAACCGCGATCCGCACCGCGCGGTGGCCGACGGCAAGCTGCGCGAGGACCTGCTCTACCGCTTGCAGGTGTTCCCCATCCAGATGCCGCCGCTGCGGGAACGAAACGGCGACGTCGAGCTGCTCGCCTCCTACTTCCTCGATCAGCTCAACGAGCGCCAGGGTACCGGCAAGCGCTTCTCCGCCGATGCCATGGAGCGGCTGTGCAACCATTCCTGGCCGGGCAACGTGCGCGAGCTCAAGAACATCGTCCATCGCGCTTTCATCATGGCCGACGAGGAGATCACTCCGCGCTGCCTGCCGCGCGAGGTCGGCGGCGAGTCCGGAGCGGTGCGCAGTCTCAACTTCCAGGTCGGCGCCTCGATCTCCGACGTCGAGCAGCGCCTGATCATGGCCACCCTGGACGCCTACGCCGGCAACAAGCGCAAGACGGCCGAGGTGCTTGGGGTCAGCTTGAAGACGTTGTACAATCGCCTCAACATGTACCGCGTCGGCGAGGCCTGACCAACCGGGAAGACCAGAACACACGTCCCAGCGCATCCGCGGAGCGGGGGCAGGCCGGGGAGCACCGGCTCTCCCGCGCTTCCGGACGAATCAGCGGCCCCTTGAGGAGCCGTCCGGGAGAGTGTATACTCCCCGATCGTCCAACGACTCAGGGACTGACCTGGACAGGAGGCTGTGGCACAAAACCTGCTTTCTCCCGTGTGGAGGGGTCCTTACCTCCACGACCATGATGAGCGCGAGGTCCCATGCCACGGATTGTCGAGTCCAGCCAGGGTCTGAGGATGAGGATGCAATGCACAGTCACGGAAAGCTTTTCTTCGTCCCGGCCTTATGCGTCGTCGTCATGCTGGCCCTGGTCACCACCTCCTCGGCGGCCCTGACTGGCTGCAAGACGGCTGAGTCGGCCCGCCTCCGGCCGGACGCCGAGAGGGACGCGCAGATCACCACGGCCATCCAGGCCAAGTTGGCCTCCCTGGCGTCCGAAGACGCGGTCAAATCGCTAGAGATCGCCGTAACCACCCATGACGGCGTGGTGACCCTGAAGGGGCGGGTGAGCAAAGATGACGCCCGCCAGAAAGCGGAGCGCTATGCGCGTGAGACGGACGGCGTGCAGCGGGTCATCGACCTGGTCAAGGTGGGCGATCGGCAGTAAATCGCCCTGTCATCTTCAATCCAGTTACATGTCAGAAGGGAGACAAACCACCATGAAGAAGTCGCTCGTTTACCTGTCGTTGACCTGCTTGCTGGTTGGCCTGCTGAGCCTGGTCGGCTGCAAGAAGGAAGAGACCACGGAGGAGACCACTCCGGCGACCACCTCGACGACGACCACCACCGAGACCACCTCGACCAGCACCGAGATGGGCACGGGTGCCTCGTCCATGGGTACCGATACGGGCGCCATGGGCACCGGCACCTCCTCGATGGGTACCGACAACATGGGCACCGGCACCACCCCGCCGCCCGCCAAGTAACCAACAGGCGTCTTCAAAGCTGCACTTCGGAAGGGCGCTCGTCGCTGCGGGCGTCCTTTTTTTTTCTTGGGCGCTTCCGCCCCGCGGAGGTCGCCTCGCGGCAGGGCTCCGTGCCCTGGTGGGCAATCGCCTCGCCGCTCTCGCAAGCGAGGGCCGAGGAGTTCGACGCCCTGCTGCTGCCGGGCGGGGTGATGAACCCGGACCACCTGCGCCGCGAGCCGGCGGCGGTGCGCTTCGTGCTTGCTGCCCTCCCGGAGGCGTTTCTTTACCTAAGAGGCGGGGCGGCGGATGTCGAGCAGGAACCTGGCGACGGCGGCGCGGAACTCATCGGTCCACTCGTGGCCGCCGGCGAAGATCAGGGGGTGGATGTCGACGCCCTTGGCCTGCAGCAGCTCGACGTCGTGCTCCATCTTCGCCGCGTCGTACCATTCCTCGCTGGTGCCGCGGCCCAGCAGCACCGGCGGGAAGCCGCTCAGGTCGCGCTCTCCCAGCTCGGGCGGCAGGTCGCCGCCGAGCACGATGACGCCCTGGCAGGGATGGCCGCTCCCGGCGGCGGCGCGGTAGGCCATCGCCGCCCCCTGGGAAAAGCCCAGGTAGGCCAGGCAGATCCCCTCCGGCAGGTCGCGCCGCACCTCGGCGACGACGCCGGCGACGTAGGCCACGTTGTCGGCGATTGCCTGCTCGCGGTTGAACCGGGTCATCCAGCTGGCGATGACCTCACCCTGGCGGTTATAGAACGGGTGCAGTGCCTGCACCGCGCACAGCGCCCAGCCGGCGGCGCCGGGGATGCGCCGCAGCTCCGCCAGGTGGCGTTCGGCGTTCTCGCCATAGCCGTGGAATCCGACCAGGCAGCCGTGCGGCGCGGGCGGCACCTCCAGGAGGTAATGCCCGTGCACGCGGGTCGCGATCTGGCGGCTCTCCACCAACGGCGGCTCTCCTTCGCAAAAACTGCTGCAAGGGGTGGCCGGGCGACGGCCCGGCTGTCACAAGCCGGTAACCCGGAAGGGGGTGCGGGGCATTCCCTTCGGGGGCGCCTCGGGGGGCGCCCCCGCCGGTCCGTCCGCGGAAGCCGGGGTCCGCTGGGGAGACTTGGGAACGGCCGCCGGCCGGTCGGGGATCGACGGGGCGGATGAATCGAACAGGGCATTGAGCAGGCCGGCGAGGCGGACGCCAGCCTAGTAGCAGCCGACGTTCGACCAGCGGCGCGTTCTGGTAGGCGTAGGACGCTCCCCAGGACGTGCCGGTGGCCGCGTTGCGCGAGCTGGGTTTCGCCCTCGACGACGAGCAGGTCGATATCAACTATTTCTACCGAACCCTGATCCGCTACGGCCATTGGGTGCTGCTGAGCGCTTACGGCTGGGTGTGGCTCCCGAACGATATTCCCGCCGGCTGGCGGCCTTATACCCTTGGGCCCTGGGGGCTGACCGATTACGGGTGGACCTGGTTCTCGAGCGAGCGGTCGGCAGGCCGAGCAGCAACGCCAAGCTGAACAGCAACAGGCTGAACAACAGCGCCAAGCCGAACAGCAGCGCCAAGCGGAACAGCAACAGGCCGAGCAGCAACGCCAAGCCGAACAGCAGCGCCAAGCCGAACAGCAGCGCCAAGCCGAGCAGCAGCGCCAAGCCGAACAACAACGCCAAGCCGAACAGCAACGTCAAGCCGAGCAGCAGCGTCAGGCGCAACACCCACCGCCAGGGGGAGCGACGATCCCATAGCGACGGCGTTGTTCACGGAAAGGGTGTGGTGTGCTTCCCTTGTCACTTCGCCGCGTTACTGTGCGACGCGCACGCCGCGGGCGGCGAGCAGGGGCGCCGCGAGCTCGCGCACGCGGTCCTCGAGCACCGCCGGCAGCTCGGGGTCGTCGCCCATGCGCTCGACCAGGCTCACCAGGTGGCTGCCGACGACCACGCCGTCGGCGGCCTTGCCCACCGCGGCCACCTGCTCGGGCGTGGAGATGCCGAAGCCGACCGCCAGCGGCAGGTCGAGGCGCCGGCGCAGGCGCTTGAGGTCGCGGACGAGGTCGGGAGGAAGGCTGGCGCGCTCGCCGGTGGTGCCGGTCCGCGAGACGTAGTAGACGAAGCCCGAGGAGGCGGCGCCGACCCGCGCGATGCGCTCGCGCGTGCTGGTCGGCGCGAGCAGGAAGATGGTATCGACACCCCGCTCGCGCAGGGCCGGGAGGAGCTCACCCTCGGCTTCCTCGGGCGGCAGATCGACGCAGAGCACGCCGTCCACCCCGGACGCGGCGGCCTGCTCGGCGAAGCGGTCGAGGCCGCGGGCATAGAGGGGGTTGTAGTAGGTGAAGAGGACGATCGGCACCCCTAGCTGGTCGCGGTGGCGGGCGATCAACTCGAGAATGCCGGACAGGCCGGTGCCCGCGGCCAGCGCCCGCATCGCCGCGCGCTGATTGACCGGGCCGTCGGCGATGGGGTCGCTGAACGGCACCCCCAGCTCGATGATGTCGGCGCCGCCGGCGGCCAGGGCCGCCAGCTGGCCGGCGGTGGCGGACAGGTTGGGATCGCCGGCCATCAAGAAAGGTATGAAGGCGGCGCGGCGCTCGGCGGCGCAGCGGGCGAACGCCTCGCCGATGCCGCTCATTGCCCGGCTCCCGAGGCGGCCGCGCTCGCCGCGTCCTCGAGGATCGCCGGGTTGGCCCCCCGCCAGCCGTGGCCGGCGGCGAGCGGCGGCTCGACGGCTTCCCGGCGCGGCAGGCGCGCGCCCGGGTGCTCGCGGTCGTATTCGAGCACCGATTCGATGTCCTTGTCGCCCCGGCCGGAGAGGTTCACCAGGATGATCCGCCTGCGCGACAGCTCCGGCGCGTGGCGGACGGCCTCGGCAACCGCGTGGGCGCTTTCGAGCGCCGGCAGGATGCCCTCGGTCTTGGCGAGCAGGTGGAAGGCGGCGACCGCTTCGGCGTCGGTGGCGAAGGTGTACTCGACGCGGCAGGTCTGCTCGAGCCGCACGTGCTCGGGCCCCACCGCCGGGTAGTCGAGCCCGGCGGAGATCGAGTGGGTGGGCGCGATCTGGCCCTCCTCGTCCTGCAGCACCAGCGTGCGGGTGCCGTGCAGCACTCCCAGCGCGCCCGCGGCGAAGCGCGCCGCGTGCTGGCCGTAACCGCCGCCGCGCCCCCCGGCCTCGACGCCGATCAGCCGCACGCGGCGGTCGCCGAGGAAGGCGGTGAACAGGCCCAGCGCGTTGCTGCCGCCGCCGACGCAGGCCACCGCCAGGTCGGGCGAGTCGGTGCCGGCCTGGCGCTTGAGCTGCGCCTTGGCCTCGTCGCCGATCACGCGATGGAAGTCGCGCACCATGCGCGGATAGGGGTCCGGACCCAGCACCGAGCCCAGCACGTAGTGCGTCGTGCGGACGTGGGTCACCCAGTCGCGCAGCGCCTCGTTGATGGCGTCCTTGAGCGTGCGGCTGCCGGCGTCGACGGGAGACACCTCGGCCCCCAGCAGGCGCATGCGGTCGACGTTGACGCGCTGCCGGCGCATGTCCTCGGTGCCCATGTAGACCACGCAGGTGAGCCCCAGGAAGGCGGCGGCGGTGGCGGTCGCCACGCCGTGCTGGCCGGCGCCGGTCTCGGCGATGACCCGGTGCTTGCCCATGGCGCGGGCCAGCAGGCACTGCCCGACCGCGTTGTTGATCTTGTGCGCGCCGGTGTGCAACAGGTCCTCGCGCTTGAGGAAGATGCGGGCGCCGCCCAGCTGGGCCGAGAGGTGGGCGGCGAAGTACAGCGGCGTCGGCCGCCCGGCGTAGTCGCGCAGCACCGCCGCCAGCTCGCGGCGAAAGGCGCGCTGCCGGCTGCGCCGGTCGTAGGCGCGGGCGAGCTCGGCCAGCGGCGCCATCAGCGTCTCCGGCACGTAGCGGCCGCCGAACGCCCCGAAGTAGCCCTCCGCGTCAGGCTGGGCTTCTGACCTGGCCATTGCTCACCTCCTCGAAGAGCTGCTGCAGCAGCTGCGGGTCCTTCCTCCCTGGAGCCGATTCCACGCCGGAGCATACGTCAACCGCGAACGGCCGCAGCGTCGCGACCACCTGCCGCACGTTGCCGGGTCCGATGCCGCCGGCCAGGAAGACGCGGGCAAGACTGGCGCCCGCGATGGCGCCGGCCACGGCGGCGTAGTCCCACCGCCTGCCGGTGCCGCCGTACTCCGCGGCGGAGCCCGCGGGCCTTCCTGGCGTATCGCCCGCGGCCGGCGCGTCGAACAGCACTCCCCAGCAGTCCGCGTAGGCGGCAGCCGCCGCGGGGTCGTGGGAGCGCAGCGCCTTGATCGCCCGCGCGGCAAACGGGCGCAGCGCCGCCGCCGGCTCGTCGCCGCTGAACTGCAGCAGGTCGAGCCCCACCGCCGCCGCCGTCTCCTCGACTGCCGCGGGCGTCGGGTTCACGAACACCCCGACCAGGGCGACTGCCGGCGCCGCAGAGCGCACTGCCGCCGCGATCTCGCGCGCCCGCCCCAGCTCCACGAAGCGCGGGCTGCCGGGCCAGAAGTTGAGCCCCAGGTAGGCGGCCCCCAGCTCTGCGCCGAGCACGGCGTCGGCAGGCTCGGCGACGCCGCAGATCTTGACCGCGACCCTACCCGCCATTCTCGAACACCGCCTTTCTTGACACCCTTTCCGGTGCGATGGCAAGAATGGCTCCCAATCCGCAACACGAAAACCACGAGGGCCTTCGCCGTCCTGCGGCAACTCGGCAAGGTATCGTCGAAGAGTCCATTGCGCTCACCCATTGGCCAGTCACGATATTCGAGCG
>DATKFK010000073.1:0-2875 GCA_035544375.1 Thermoanaerobaculia bacterium | reverse complement strand
GCCGCCGAGGCCCTGCCGCCGGCGGCGTCCGAGCTGGCCACCTTCCTTCGCCTCTGGCAGCGGCACGCCCTGCTCACCGGCAGCGGTCTGCTGGTCGAGTGCGAGGGCCTCGACCCCGCCGACCCTGCGCGCGAGGGGCTGCTGCGCAGGCTCGAAGAGGACACGGACGGGTTGCTCGTCATCTCCAGCCGGCAACGGCGGCCGCCGCGCGAGCGCCCCCTGCTCGACGGCGAGGTCTGCCCGCCGGCCGCCGCCGAGCAGCGCGAGATCTGGCAGGCCGCCCTGCGGGAGGCCGGCCTCGGCCCGGCCCGCCTGGACCCTCTCGTCGCTCAGTTCCAGCTGGGCCCGGCCGGCATCCGCGCCGCCTGCGCCGAGGCACGGACTCGCCTTCAGGCCGGCGCCTCGGGGGAAGGGGGGGACGCCGGAGCGCTCCTCTGGGACGCCTGCCGCAAGCTCGCCCGCCCGCGACTCGACGACCTCGCCAGGCGGAACGAGGCGCGGGCCGCCTGGGAGGACCTGGTCCTGCCGGAGGAGCAGCTCGCGCTGCTGCGCGGCATCGCCGTCCAGGTCCGCCAGCGCTTCCGGGTTTACGAGACGTGGGGTTTCGCGGCCCGCAGCGCGCGCGGCCTCGGGGTGAGCGCCCTCTTCACCGGCGCCAGCGGCACCGGCAAGACCACCGCCGCCGAGGTGCTGGTGCGCGACCTCGCTCTCGATCTCTACCGTGTCGACCTGTCCGCCGTGGTGAGCAAGTACATCGGGGAGACGGAGAAGAACCTGGCGCGCGTCTTCGCCGCGGCCGAGGAGGGGGGGGCCGTCCTCCTGTTCGACGAGGCCGACGCCCTGTTCGGCAAGCGCGGCGAGGTGCGCGACAGCCACGACCGGTACGCCAACGTCGAGGTGAGCTACCTGCTGCAGCGGATGGAGACCTACCGCGGGCTCTCCATCCTCACCACCAACCTCAAGGAGAACCTCGACCCCGCCTTCCTGCGCCGCATCGGCACGGTCGTCGACTTCCCCTTCCCGGACCGCTCCCGCCGCAGCGCCATCTGGCGCCGGATCTTCCCGCCGCAGACGCCCACCGCGGCGCTCGACTGCGACCGGCTCGCACGCCTGAACGTGAACGGGGGGCACATCCGCAACATGGCCCTGCACGCCGCCTTCCTGGCGGCGGACGCCGGCGAGCCCGTCGGCATGCACCACCTGCGGACCGCCGCCCACCGCGAGCTCGCAAAGCTCGGCCGCTCGCCCGGCGAGGAGCAGCTCATCTGATGGAGGACCCATGGCCGGACCACCCTTAGCCGTCAGCCTGCTCGCCGGGGCCCTGGTGACGATCGACGCCACCACCCTGGCGCGCAACACCATCGCCTTCCAGTTCAACCCTTCCACGCTGCGCCGCACCCTGCAGCCCGACCTGGTGGGCGGCGGGGAGCAGGGCGACCGCTCGCAGGCCGTGCGCTTCACCGGCGCGCCGGTCGAGACGCTCGCCTTCGACGCCGTGTTCGACAGCCTGGCCTCGAACAGCACTTCCGCCGGGCCGGGCATCTACCCGCAGCTCGCGGCGCTCGCGCTGCTCGCCTACCCCACGCTCGCCGCCGTCGACGGGGAGCAGAGCCTGCTCGCCCAGGGCATCCTGGAAGTGGTGCCCCTGCTCGCGCCCCGCACCCTGTTCGTCTGGGGGCCGCAGCGGGTGCTGCCGGTACGGGTGAGCGAGCTGACCATCCAGGAGGAGCTGTTCGACGCCACTCTCACCCCGCTGCGCGCCACCGCCAGCCTGACGTTGCGGGTGCTTTCGTACTCGGACCTCCTCCCCACGAACCCCGACTACGCCACCTTCCAGATCTACCAGCAGGAGCTGCAGACGCTGGCGCAGCAGGGCTACACCACCCAGGCGTCGGCGGTGACCGGGGTCCAGATCGCGGCCCTTTGACGAGAGACCGGAGAGATCATGACCGCGCCGACCAGCCGCTACGCCGGACTCCCCTACCTCACGTATCTCGCCCCGAACGGCGAGACCATCGTCCACCTCTCCAGGCGCTTCCTGCCTCAGCCGAGGACCATCCAAGGTCCCACCGCGGTGACCGTGCAGCAGGCCGACCGCAATCGTCTCGACCTCGTCACCGCCCGCACCCTGCACCAGCCGGAGCTGTTCTGGCGCATCGCCGACGCCAACAACGGCATGGATCCCTTCGACCTCACCCATCCGCCCGGGCTCGTCCTGCGCGTGCCGGCGCCGCAACTGTAGGCCGCACCCCGGTGGAGACCCGGCCGTGAGCACGCCGCCCCAGGACCTGCAGTCGATCCAGGTCGGGCTGCGCCTGGGCGCCACCTTCCAGCCGGCGCCGCTCGACCTGATGCAGGCGCTCGAAGGGGTCGAGGTCACGCAGAGCGACGAGGCGCCCTCGCGCTTCCAGCTCACCTTCCGTGCCGAGATCGCGGGTCCCGGCGCGCTCGACTATGCGGTGGTGCAGAGCTCCCTGCTGCAGCCCGCCACGCGGGTCGTGATCTCGGCGGCGGTGAATGCCGCCTCCCAGGTGCTCATCGACGGCTTCATCACCGAGCAGCAGCTCGTTGCCTCGGACCGCCCGGGGACCGCCCGGTTCACCGCCTCCGGCGAGGACCTCTCCGTCAAGATGGACGCGATCCAGGTCCCCCTCGAATACCCGGCGATGAGCGACGCGATGATCGCCGGGGTGGTGCTGGTCAAGTACTCCCTGCTCTACGGCGTGACCCCCAAGGTGATCCTCACCTTGCAGGACATCCTCCCCTTCGGCTACGTGCCGCAGCAGAACTGCACCGACCGCGAGTACCTGAAGCAGCTCGCGCAACAGAACGGCAACCTGTTCTACATCCAGCCGGGGGCCTCGCCGGGCGAGAG
>DATKFK010000072.1:0-5436 GCA_035544375.1 Thermoanaerobaculia bacterium | reverse complement strand
CAGCGCGGCGGCGGCGGCGGCGGCTTCGCGCGCAGCCTGCATCTCGAGCTGCCGGCGGTCACCACCTGGGTGATCGACGTGCCCGCCGGCGCCGATCCGGCGGCCGCCGCCGCGTGGGTGGCGGCCGAGGTCGACGGCGGCGGCACGGGCCGCGATGCAGGCCGCCGCTACGTCGAAGCCCACTACGACGCCGGCGGCGGGCGCCGGGTGCCGGTGCTCCGGCCCATGGCTCCCCTGGCTCAGACAGCGCCCGCGGTGCCAAACGTGCCCGGGGTGCTCGGGATGGCAGCGATGCCGGCGGCATCCGGCGCGGGCGGCAGTCCCGCGGCCCTGGGTCCCGACGACGTGCTGCTGGTGAGCGGCGGCGGCAAGGGGATCGGCGCCGAGTGCGCGCTGGCGGTCGCCCGCGGCTCCGGCGCCCGGCTGGCGATCCTTGGCCGCTCCGACCCGGGCGCGGATCCCGAGCTGGCAGCCAACCTCGAGCGCATGGCCGCGATGGGCATCCCGCCCCTGTACCTGCGCGCCGACGTCGGCGACGCGGCCGCGGTCGTGGCGGCGGTCGCCCGCGTCACCGAGGAGCTGGGGCCGGTGACCGTGCTGCTGCACGCCGCCGGCGTCAACGCGCCGCGCCGCCTGGGCGCCGTCGACGACCACGGCCTGCGGGAGACGCTGGCTCCCAAGGTGGCAGGCGCCCGGAACCTGCTTGCCGCGCTTGCCGCCCACCGGCCGGAGCGCCTGCGGCTGGTGGTCGGCTTCGGCTCGATCATCGCCCGCACCGGCCTGCCCGGCGAGGCCGAGTACGCGCTTGCCAACGAATGGCTGGCACTGCTTCTGGCGCGCCACGCGGCGCGGCATCCAGCCTGCCGCTGCCTGGTCGCGGACTGGTCGGTCTGGTCCGGCACCGGCATGGGCGAGCGCCTCGGCACGCTCGAGGCGCTCGTCCGGCAGGGCATCACGCCCATCCCTGCCGATGCCGGCACCGCGGAGCTGCTGCGCCTGCTCGCCGATCCTGCCGTCCGCGGCGAGGTCGTGGTGACCGGCCGCTTCGGCAATCCCGAGACCTTGGAGATCGAGCGGCCCGACCTGCCGCTGCTGCGTTTCCTCGAGCGGTCGCGGGTGTACTACCCGGGCATCGAGCTGGTGGTGGACGTCGAGGTGTCGGCCGACAGCGATCCCTACCTGTCGGACCACGTCTTCCGCGGCGAGCCGCTGTTCGCGGCGGTGGTCGGTCTCGAGGCGATGGCCCAGGCCGCCGCCGCCGTGAGCGGCGCGGCGCGGCCGCCGGTTTTCGAGCGGGTCGAGCTGCGGCGGCCGGTGGCGGTCGCGCCCGGCCGCTCCACCACGCTGCGCCTGGCCGCCCTGGTGCGCGCTCCCGGCGTGGTCGAGGTGGCGCTGCGCGACCGCGCCACCGGCTTCGCCGCCGACCACTTCCGTGCCGTCTGCCGTTTCCCGGCCAGCGAAGAGCAGGCGAGCGCGGGCGGCAGCGCGCCGCTGCCGGACCCATTGCCGGCCGCCGGCGCACGCCTGGCGATCGATCCGTCGCACGACCTCTACGGCGGCATCCTGTTCCAGGCCGGACGCTTCCGCCGCATCGGCGGCTACCGCCGGCTGCGCGCCACCGACTGCCTCGCCGAGATCGTCCCTGACGGCAAGGTGAGCTGGTTCGGCCGCTACCTGCCGCCGGCGTTGCTGCTCGGCGATCCCGCGGCGCGCGACGCCGCGATCCATGGCATCCAGGCCTGCATCCCCCACGCGCAGCTGCTGCCGATCGGCGTCGAGCGCATCGTCGCCGGACGCCTCGCCGTGGACGAGCCGCTGTTGCTCGCCGCGCGCGAGCGCAGCCGCGACGGCGACACCTTCGTCTACGACCTCGACATCCTGGCCGCCGACGGCAGCCTGCGCGAGCGCTGGGAGGGCCTGCGCCTGCGCGCCGTGGACCGCACCCGCCTGCCGGCCGCCTGGAGCGCGCCGCTGCTGACGCCGTATCTCGAACGCCGGCTGCAGGAGCTGTTCCCCGCTGCCCACCTGCGTATCGCGCTGGAAGCCCCTGCCGCACCCGCCGCCGAGCCCGGGCCGGACGCCGGCCAGGGTCATCCCGCGCGGCCGGACAGCGCCGCGGTCGTCGAGGGGCTCGTCAACTCCGGATCGGCGACCCCGCCGCTTCGTCTCCACCACCGCCCCGACGGCCGGCCCGAGGTTGCGGGCGGCCCCCGGGTTTCGGCCTCCCATGCCGGCGGATTGGTGCTGGCCGTCGCGGGCGGCGAGGGCGACGACGGCGATGGCTGCGGCGGGGGCCTCGGCTGCGATCTCGAGGCGATCGTCGAGAAACCGGCCGGCACCTGGCGCGATCTGCTCGGCGCCGAGCGCTACGCCCTGGCCGAGCTCATCGCCGGCCAACCCGGCGAGCGGCCCGACGCCGCCGCGACGCGGGTCTGGACTGCCGCCGAGTCCCTGCACAAGGCCGGCTCGCCCGCCGGCGCCCCGCTACTGCTCGAGGCCGTTCTCGACGACGGTTGGCTGCTGTTGCGGTCCGGCAGCCTGCGGGTCGCCAGCTTCGCCGCCACCGTGCGCGAGCTCGGCGGTCCCTGCGCCGTCGCCTTCGCAACCCCCGACGTCCAGCCCGCGCCCGCGCCAGGCGTCATTTCCTACACCACCGGACGGCCGCCGGGCGATCCCGACAGCGACGGCGACGGTGCAACTCCCCCGGCGAGCCGCAGCAGCTCCGGTAGCAAGGCGAGCGTGGTGGCGTAGGACGCCACGATGGCGAGCGCCAGCAGCAGGCCGAGGCTCTGGTTGGGCTTGATGGCCGAGAGCGTCAACACGGCGATCCCCAAGGCCAGCACCACGGCGTTCCAGCGCAGGCCGCGGCCGACGGTGCCGAGCGTCGCCCCGACCGCCGCCGCGTGGTCGAGACCCGCCCGCCGCTCGCGCCGGTAGGCATAGGCGTACTGCACCGCGAAATCGACCCCGGCGCCGAGATTGAGGGCCGCGAACATGCTGGTCGCGATCCCCAGCGGCACGCCGCCGTAGCCCAGGCCGCCGAACAGCAGCAGGGTGGCGGCGAGCGCCGGCGCCATCACCGCCGCCGTCCAGCGCAGGCTGCGCAGAGCGGCGAGCAGCATCGCCGCGATCAGCGCCGCCGTCCAGCCGATCGAGCGCAGCTGGTTGCCGACGATCGCCGAAACCACCGCCAGCGCCTCCGGCACCTCACCCGAGGAGTGCAGCTCGACCGCCCCGCCGGGCGCCAGGCGAGTCAGCCGCGGCAGCTCGGCGGCAAAGGCCGCGGCGAGCTCGCGGGCCTTGCCGTAATCGGCGTTGCGCACCAGCAGGCGGGCGCGCATCCGGTCGCCGTCGAGCGTCAGCAGGTCCCGCAGGTACAAACGCAATCTGAGGATCTCGACCAGCATCCCCACCCGCTTCATGTCTGGCGGCGCCAGCGCCGAGAGCGGGCGCGGCAGGCCGAGCGCCCTGGCGCCTGCCGTGAACGCCGGCAGCAGGCTCACCATGCCGCCGACGTGCGGCGCCCGGTCTGCCCAGCGTTGCAGCTCCTCGAGCATGGCCGCGGCCGGCGGCGTCCAGAAGAAGCCCTTGCCGCCCGAGCCGACCACGTCGAAGCGGTAGCTGCCCCACAGCTCGGCGTCGAACCGGTGTGCGGCGGTCACCAGCGGCGAGCGGGGGTCGAAGTTATCGATCCAGGAATCCTCGACGCGCAGCCGCGACAGACCCGGCACGGCGGCCGCGAGCAGAGCGCCGACGGCCAGCGCCACCAGCCGCGGCCGGCGTGCGGTCAGCCGTTCGTAGGCGAGCATGCCGTTACCCCGCCGCTCCGCGACTCCCGCCGGCCCCGCAACCCCCGCCCGCCCCGCGGGCCCCGCTGGACGACGCCGCCGCTCGATCCAGCCAGAAGGCAGCGCCGCGATCAGCGCCGGCGCCAGGGTGAAGGTGAACAGCATCCCCAGCAGCAGGCCGATGCCGGTGAACAGGCCGAGGTGCCGCAGCGGCGCCATCGCCGTCCCCAGGAAGGAGAAGAAGCCGGCGGCGGTGGCGAGCGAGATCAGCACCAGCGGCGTCGCCAGGTCGGCGAATGCCCGCTCCGCCGCCAGCCGCACCCGCTCTCGACCCGGCGGCGCGCCGGCAAGGTGGTCCCGAACCCGCTCGAGAAGGTAGATCTCGTCGGTCATCGCCATGGCCATCAGCAGGACCGGCAGGACCGTGGTCACCAGGGTGATCGGCACCCCGGCCCAGCCCATGAGGCCGAGCGTCCAGACCAGCGTTGCCGTCACCTGGGCGAGCGGGATGATGACGCCGCCCGGGGTGCGCAGCGTCAGCGCCAGCAGCAGGGCCACCGCCGCCGCCATGATCGGGACCAGGCGGGCGAGGTCGCGCACCACCGCCTCGCCGAGGTCGGCCTCGGCGGCCACCGGCCCGGTCAGGCGCAGCAGGAAGGGCGAGCCGGCGCGAGTGGCGAGGAAGCGCCGCAGGTCGGCGAGCAGCTCGCCGCGGGTGACGCGATCGCCGACCGGCAGATAGAACGCCGCCGCCGTGCCGCTGGCGGACAGGAACAGCCCGCCGGTCACCGGCAGGCGCCGCATGCGGGCGAGCACGTCGGCGAGGCCGGCCTCGCCGCTGCGCCATTCCTCGAAGAACGTCCGGATTTGCAGCGGCACGACGTTCGCCGGCGGGTCGATCAGCGTCACCACCGAGCGCACGCCGGCGATCTCGACGCCCGGGAACCGCGCCAGGCCGTGGTGCAGGCGCAGCAGGAAGCGGCAGCCGGCGGGCGAGTCGAGGCGCGGGCCGCCGGGGCGCGCGGTGACCAGGAGCACGATCTGATCGACCTCGTGGAAGGTCCGGCGGTCGGCGGCCGTGCGCTCGACCGCCGGGTCGCCCTGGGGATAGATGGCGGCGCCGTCGGTGCGCAGCTCGAGCCGGAAGAGCCCGCGCGCCACGGCCGCCGTGGCGACGCCGAGGAGGGCCAGCACCAGCAGTGGCCGGGCGAGCGCGGCGCGGGCGAGGAGCAGCATGCGGGAGGGCCGGGGAGCGGGGTCCGGGGGGAGAGATCGGGAGGCCCGAGCGCCCGCCGGGGAGCGCGCACCTGCTTACTAGACGAGGATCTCCGGGCCGGCGTAGGGCCGCAGCGCCTCGCGCAACGCGCCCGGGATGGGGGTCGCAACCATCTGGCCGCCGGCCCCCGGGTCGCGGCGCATGCAGGCGACCTGCTGCTCGCCCCGAGCCACCAGCTCCTCGCCTGCCGGCGTGCGGCGCCAGTACTCGAAGCTCAGGCTGATGCGGTTCTGCGCCATGCCGGCCAGGCGCATGCGCACCAGCACCTCATCAAAAGCCGCGAGCTCGGCCAGGTAGTCGCAGGAGCACCGCACCGTCGCCAGCGCCAGGTCGCCGCCGAGCTGCCGCAGCACCTCCGGCGCGTGCTCGAGC
>DATKFK010000071.1:0-6240 GCA_035544375.1 Thermoanaerobaculia bacterium | reverse complement strand
ACCCGCGACCCGCGCTCTTCGACCTGGTGCGGCGCCAGGCCCGCGACCCGCGCCGCCACCGAACGAGCTGGCGCCGCCACCGCCGGCGCCGCGCCGGCGGCCGGCCGCTGGCCCAGCCCCAGCACCTCGGCCCAGATGGCGGCCAGCGCCGCCTCCAGCGGATTGCGCGGCGGCGTGCGCTGGGCGGCGGCACCCGCCGCCTCGCCCCACTCCGGCGCCGGCAGCGCGGCGCGGTCGAGCTTGCCGTTGCGCGTCAACGGCAGCGCGGCGAGGACGACGACCGCCGACGGCACCATGTATCCGGGCAGCCGGGCGGCGAGGAACGCGCGCAGCCGCCGCGGCAGCCGCGAGCCGGCCGCGGCGCCGCCGGCGGCGGCGGCCCCACCCGCGCCGGCCGGCCCGCCGGCCGCCCGCGGCACCACGTAGGCGACCAGCCGGCAGCCGCCGGTCGCGCTCTCCTCGCGATCGACCACCGCCGCCTCCCCCACCTCCGGGTGGCGCGCCAGGGCCGCCTCGACCTCGCCGGGCTCGATGCGGAAGCCGCGGATCTTGAGCTGCCGATCGACGCGGCCGAGGAATTCGAGGACGCCGCCGGCGCGGTGGCGCACCAGGTCGCCGGTGCGATAGAGGCGCCCGCCGGGCTCGCCGGCGCGCCCGGCGAAGGGATCGGGGATGAAGGCGGCGGCGGTCAGATCGGGCTGCCCCAGGTAGCCGCGGGCCAGGCAGGCGCCGGCGATGCACAGCTCGCCGGGAACGCCCGGCGGGGTCTCGTGCCAGGCGCGGTCGAGCAGGTGGAAGCGGGCGCCGGCGATGGGCCGCCCCAGCGGCACGCTCTCCCCGGCCGGGCCGTCGCCGGGCCGGCTGGTCCACTCCGCGACCGAGATGGTGGTCTCCGTCGAACCGTAGCGCGCGATCAGCAGCGGCGGCGCGGCGGCGGCGCCGTCCCTGCCGGCGAACGCCGCCAGGAAGCGCCGCGGCAGATCGCCCGGCACCCGCTCGCCGCCGGTGACCACCCGGCGCAGCGCCCGCGAATCCCGAAAGGGCGGCTCGGCGAGCAGCGCCGGCAGCAGCGCCGGGGGCGCGTTGACGTTGGTGACCTGCTGCTCGGCGACCAGGCGCGCCAGGTAGGCGGCATCCTGCTGCCCCGCGGCCCGGGCCAGCACCACCGTCGCGCCAGCCCACAGGGGCGCAAACACCTCGACGATCGAGACGTCGAAGCCGAGCCGCGTCCGCTGCAGCACCCGGGCGCCGGGAGCGAGGTCGCCGGCCAGCTGGAAGCGAAGGCGGTTGACCACCGCGCGATGGGAGACGGCGACGCCCTTGGGAGCGCCCGTCGAACCCGAGGTGTAGAGGACGTAGGCGGGGTTGTCCGGCAAGGCCGCGGGCCCCGCCCCGCGGCCGGCGCCGCCGGCTTTCACCGCGGCGCCCCGCCGCAGGGGCACGACCACGGCCGGCAGCCCTGCGAGCCGCGCAGCGAGATGCGCCTCGGCCAGCACCAGCCGCGCGCCCGCGCCGGCGACGATCTGCGCCAGGCGCTCCCGCGGCAGCGATGGGTCGAGCGGCAGGTAGGCGGCGCCGGCCTCGAGGATTGCCAGCAGGCCGGCGAACATGGCGAACGAGGGCTCGGCGCAGATGCCCACCGGCCGCTCCGGCCCGGCGCCGTGCGCACGGAGGGCTGCCGCCAGCCCGCTCGCCCAGGCATCCAGCTCGCCGTAGGAGAGCGCCAGCGCCGCGCTCGCGCCGCCGTCACGCTCCCCATCCGGGGCGACCGCCACCAGGGCGACGGCGGCGGGGTTGCACGCCGCCTGCCGCTCGATCGGCGCGTGCAGCAGGTCGTCGCCGCCCGCTTGCCAGCTCGCCGCGCTCCATTCGAGCCGCAGCTGATGGCGCTCCGCCGGCGAGAGCAGCGGCAGCTCGGACAGCCTCGCCGCGGCCGCGGCATCCGCGCCGCCGGCCACGCTCGCCAGCAGCGCGCACAGCTGCGACGCCATCCTTGCCGCCGTCGCGGCGTCGAACAGGTCGCAGTTGTACTGCAGCGAGCCGCCCAGGCCGCCGTCGCTCTCGGCCATCAACAGCGACAGGTCGAACTGCGCGCTCGGCCGCGGCAGCGGCACCGGCTCGAGGACCAGCCCCCCCAGGTCCACGGCGGCGCCGGCATCCCGCAGCGCGAAGGCGCCCAGCCCGCGTTCGCGCCGCCGGCGTTCGGGATAGAGGACGAACATCGCCTGGAAGATGGGCGAGCGGCTGGGGTCGCGAGCGGCCCCCAGGCGCTCGACGAGCAGCGGGAACGGGTAGTCCTGGTGGGCGATCGCCGCGGCCGCCGCCGTCCGCACCCTGCCCAGCAGCGCGGCGAAGGTGGGAGCTCCCGCCAGCTCGCCGACCACCACGACCGGGTTGACGAAATAGCCGACGACCCCGGCCAGATCGGCGGCGCTCCGTCCCGCCGCGGGCGTGCCGACCCGCAGCGTCTCCTGGCCGCTGTAACGGTGCAGCAGCACCATGAAGGCGGCGAGGAGGGTCATGAACGGTGTCGCCGCCGCGCTGCCGCCCAAGGCGTGCAACCGGCCGGTCAGCGCCGGATCCAGCCGCAGCGCCCGCGAGCCCCCTCGCCAGGTCTGGAGCGCCGGCCGCGGCCGGTCGGTCGGGACCTCGAGCGGCGGCGTCCCGGGCGGCAGCGCCGAGCGCCAGTAGGACCACAGCCGCTCCCCTGCCGGTCCCGCCAGCATCTCCCGCTGCCGGCGCACGAAGTCGCCGTAGGACGCGGCGAGCCGGGGCAGGGCGCGCCCGTCCCAGAGCGCTCCCAGCTCCTCGAGGAGCACTCCCAGCGACCAGAAGTCCGCCACCGCGTGGTGCACCGCCAGGACGACCAGGTGCTCGCCGGCGGCGTCGCCCTGGCGGCGGAAGAGCGCAACTCGCAGCAGCGGGCCCGCGGCGAGGTCGAAGGGGCGCGAGGCAGCCGCGAGCAAGCGCGCCGCCAGCCGCGGCGTGTCCAGGTCCGCGGCATCTTCCTCGACGAGGTCCAGCGCGGCTTCATCGCGCACCACCTGTGCCACCGCCTCGCCATGCGGCTCGAACGTCGTGCGCAATGCGGGATGGCGCGCGACCAGGCCGCGGAGCGCCCGCCCCAGGCGGGGCACGTCGAGTCCGCCGCGGATGCGCGCCGCGCCGGCGATGATCCAGGCTGGATTGCCGGGCGCCATGCGGTCGAGGAACCACAGGGCGCGCTGCCCGTGAGACGCCGGCAGGCAGAGGCCGGCCGGTGGCGCGCCACCGGCCGCCGCCGCCGGCGCCGCGTCGGCGGGCGACGCCATTCCGACGCCGGCGGGCGATACCACCGCGGCGCCGGCGGGCGCCGGCAGCGCCAGCAGCGCGAGGACGTGCGCTGCGAGCTCGGCGAGGCTCGGACCCTCGAGCAGGACGGCCAGCGGCACCTGGATGCCGAGCGCCTCCTCGATCGCCGCCCCCAGCTCGGCCGCGCTCAGCGAATCCAGGCCGAGCGCCAAGAGCGGCCGGTCCGCGGCCGGCTGCCGGCCCTCGAGGTCGAGCACCCGCGCCGCCAGGCTGCCCAGCAACGACAGCAGCCGCGCGGGCCGGCCCGCCGGCGGCATCGCCAAAAGCTCGGCGCGGTCGAGCCGGTCATCTCGCGGCTCGGGTGCCGCCGCCGGCGGTGCCGGTCCGGCGCCGGCGACCGCGTCGCCGAGGTCCTTCAGGCTGCTGCCTTTCTTGATCATCGCGTCGGCCCATGCTCCTCATCGCGCCCGGGAGACGGCACGCAGCAGCACCATGGCGGCGCCCGCCGCCGCCACCACGCCGATGCCGGCAGCCGCGGCGGCTTCTCCCCAGCCGGCGGCGCGCACCGCCGCCGCCGCGGCGAGCGTGGGCAGGATGGCGCCCGCCGCCACCCTGTTCAGGTCGCCGCCCCAGGGCGTGATCCGGTTCTCGACCCATAGCCGCCGCGCCCAGAGCAGGTTCTGCGACACCGTCATCGCCGTCCAGCCGGCAGCGGCGCCGAGGCCGCCCCAGACCGGCGCCAGAGCGGCCGCCGCGACGACGCCGGCCGCCAGGCCGGCGGCGCTGCGGCGGCTCACCGCGGCGACCTGTCCGCACGCGATCAGCACGCGATCGTTGTAGCCCAGGGCCACCGACACGAGCAGGCCGGCGCAGAGCAGCGCCAGGGCCGGCGCGGCCTCGCCGTAGCGCGGACCGAAGAGCGCCAGCACCACCGGCCGCGGCGCCAGCAGGCAGACCGCCGCGGGCGGCCACAGCAGCGCCAGCACCAGCGAGCGCGTCTGCCGGTAGACGGCGGCCAGGGCGGCGGGCGTCTCGGTGGCGCGGACCGTGGTGGCGGCCGGCAGGAAGCGGTGGCTGGCGGCCTCCGACACCAGCTCGAGGACCCGCTCGATGCCCCGCGCCACGCCGTATGCGCCCACCACCGCGGCAGGAGCGGCCGCCCCGAGCAGCAGGACGTCGAACCATTGCCCGGCCTGCCCCAGGGCGGTGCCGGCGGCGAAGGGCGGCAGCCCGCGCAGCAGCCCGGCGTCGGCGGCCGCGCCGGCGCCGCCGCGCAGCCAGCCGTGCGCCGCGGCATAGGCGCCGAGGGTGCCTTCGGCGACGACGGCGCCCGCCGCGAAGCCGATCCCGGCGCCCACCGGCCCGCCGCCGGCCCGCAGCGCCGCGGCCACGCCGGCGAGGCGCAGCACGCCGCCGAGGCCGTCGCGCAGCAGCGCCCGGCCGGCGGTGTCGGCGAAGGCGCGGGACACGCCCACCAGGGCGCCTCCCACCGCCAGGGCGGCAGCCACCGGGGCCAGCGCCCGCAGCACGGCGCCAAGCCCGGGCTGGCCGATGGCGCGCTCGAGCGCCGGGGCGCCGGCGGCGAGCAGCGCCGCCGCCAGCAGGCCCGCCGCCGCGCCGGCGGCCACCGCGGTGCGGGCGGTGCCGCGCGCCGCGTCCGGGTGTCCGTGGGCCAGGAGGAGCGCCACGCGGTGCGCCGCCGCGCCGGTCAGGCCCAGGGTCGCCACCCCTCCCGCGGCCGAGGCGAGCGCGATGCCGAGCGTGACCAGGCCGAACCCGGCAGGCGCCAGGCTGCGCGCCAGCAGCCAGCGCGCCGCGAAGGAGGCGAGCGCCGCGCCGCTCGACCCGGCGAGGATCACGAGGGTCGGGCGGGCGATCGCCCGCGGCGAGGCGGCAGGTTGGGCTGGCATGCGGGACCCGCAGTCTATCGCCAACGTGCGCGCGCCACCGGAACCCCTGGCCGCCGGCCGTGTTATAACTGCGGTTGCAACCTGACAACTCGATCGCTGCCCGTGAAACTCCATCCCCTGCCGAAGGCTCAGCTGCTTGCCGGTGACAGATCCTCCGCCCGTCGCGGGCTCGCCGGTCTGCCAATGACAACTCCACCGCTCACCGAGGTATCGATCGCCTGACCGTGACGTCTCCTTCCTCCGTCGCGGTATCGATCGTGGTGCCCGTCTACCAGTCGCAACGGACACTCGCCCATTGTCTCGAGGCGCTGTCCCGCCAGACCCACCGCGATTTCGAAATCATTCTCGTTGACAGCTCGCCGGGGGACGAGTGCGAGACCGTCGCCGCCGCGGCGGGCGCCGCGATCCCCGGGCTGCGCTACACGCACTCGTCGCGGCGGCTGCTGCCGCAAGCGGCGCGCGAAGTGGGCGTGGCGATGGCGCGCGCGCCGCTGCTGCTGTTCACCGACCCCGACTGTTACGCGGCGCCGGACTGGCTGGAACGGTTGCTGGCCGCGCACCGCATCGCCGGCGGCCCGGTCGCCGGCGCGCTCGCCTGCCACGACCGCGGCTGGCTCGGCTCCGGCGTCCATCTGTGCAAGTTCAGCAAGTGGCTGCCCGGCGGCGAGCGGCGGGCCGTGGACATGGGGCCGACCGCGGCGCTGCTGCTCCCGCGCCGGCTCTTCGAGCGCGCCGGCGGCTTCGGCGGCCACGGCCTGCTCGGGGACATCATCCTTTCCTGGACGCTCCGGCGCGGCGGCGAGACGATCTGGTTCGAGCCGCGCGCGGTCGCGGCGCACCACCACCTGGCCGCCTGGCGCTCGTTCGTCGCCGAGCGCTACCGGCGGGGCAAGATCTTCGCCGGCCTGCGGCTCTGCTGGCTGCGCGCCGGCAGGCCGACCGCCCTTGGCTACCTGCTCGCGAGCGCCCTGCCCCTGCGCCTCGCCACCAACCTGGCGCACACCGCCCGCCAGGCCGCCCGCGCCGGCATGCTCGGCGT
>DATKFK010000070.1:0-4938 GCA_035544375.1 Thermoanaerobaculia bacterium | reverse complement strand
TGTGGATCGGCGCCGCCTGCCTCGTCGGGTGGAGCGCCGCGCTGCCGGCCGGCCGGCTCGAGCGGCTGCTCGGCGGGCTGCTGTGGCCGGCGGTCGCCCTGGCGGCGATCGGCATCCTGCAGTTCCATGGGCTGCAACTGCTCCCCCTCGCCCCGCGCCTGGGAAGCTCGCGCTATGCCATCACCTCGACCGCCGGCAACACCGGCGACCTGGCCGCCTTCCTGGTGCTGCCCTGCCTGATCGCGCAATGGCGCCTGGCGCGCGGTGGCGGCGTCTCCGCAGTTGCGACGCGGGAGCGCGGCGGACGGCCAGGCGCCGGCTGGGGCTGGCCGGCGGCGGCGCTCGCCGTCTGCGCCTATGCCATTGCTCTCACCCAGACCCTTGCCGCGCTGCTGGCGCTGGCGCTGGGCAGCGCGACGCTTTGGGTCGGTGCCCGGCGGCGGGACGCGGCCGGCTGGCAGCGGCTGGGCCTGGCGGCTGCCGCGGCGGCCGTCCTGGCCGCTGGCGTCGTCGCCGGCTTGCCGGCGCTGCGGGCACGGGTGCTCGAGAAGACCAACCTGGTGCGGCAGGGCGACTGGAACGCCGTGCTCACCGGGCGCCTGGACGGGTGGCGGGCCGCGGTCTGGATGCTCGGCGAGCACCCCTGGGCGGGCGTCGGGCACGGGGCGTACCGGGCCGAGTTCGCGCCGGCCAAGCTCGCCCTGCTCGACCGCGGCGTGGCCTTCCACTCGGGCCAGCAGCAGAATTTCGTCAACGCTCACGACGAGCCGCTCGAGGTGGGGGCCGATAGCGGCGTGCCAGGCATGTTGGCGCTTGCCTGGGGGCTCGGCGTGCTGGTGGTCGCGGCGCGCGCCCGCCTGGCGGCGGCGGGGCGCCGCGAAGAGCGCGGCACCGCAGCGAACGACGCGAACGCCGCGACAGCAAATCCCGCGAGAGCCGCGACAGCGAATCCCGCGCAAGCAGCGAACCCAGCGAACGCCGCGACAGCAGCGAACCCAGCGAAGGCCGCGACAGCGAACCCCGCGAACCCCGCGAAAGCAGCGAACCCAGCGAACCCTGCGAACCCTGCGAACCCTGCGAACACGGCGAACGCCGCGAGTGCCGCAAACGCCAGCGCCTTGCGCCGCCAGCGCGCCGCCGGCGCTTTCGCCGCCGCCGGGCTGGTCGCGCTGGGCGTGCTCTCCCTGGTGGATTTCCCATTCCGCGTCGCGCTGGTGGCGTTCCCGGCGCTGCTCTTCCTGGCCTGGCTGCTGCACCCTGCCGCCGTGGAGATCGCTGTATGAAGGGGCGCCTGCTGGCCTGGCCGCTGCTCGGGCTGCTGTTCCCGGCCTGGCTGCCGCACCCCTGCCGCCGTGGAGATCGCTGCATGAAGGGGCGCCTGCCGGCCTGGCCGCTGCTCGGGCTGCCGTTCCTGGCCTGGCTGCCGCACCCCTGCCGCCGCGGAGACCACTGCATGATGGGGCGCCTGCTGGCCTGGCCGCTGCTCGGGCTGCTGTTCCCGGCCTGGCTCGCACCCCTGCCGCCGTGGAGATCGCTGCATGAAGGGGCGCCTGCCGGCTTGGCCGCTGCTCGGGCTGCCGTTCCTGGCCTGGCTGCCGCACCCCTGCCGCCGCGGAGACCACTGCATGATGGGGCGCCTGCCGGCCTGGCTGCTGCTCGGGCTGCTGTTCCTGGCCTGGCTGCCGCACCCTGCCGCCGTGGAGATCGCTGCATGAAGGGGCGCCTGCCGGCCTGGCCCCTGCTCGGGCTGCCGTTCCTGGCCTGGCTGCCACACCCTGCCGCCGTGGAGATCGCTGCATGAAGGGGCGCCTGCTGGCCTGGCCGCTGCTCGGGCTGCTGCTCGCGGGGCTTCTGTTGCAGACCGTCCGCTGGCGCGACCACCTGCTCGCCAGCCAGCTGATCAACCAGGTGGAGGCGATCGCGTTGGCCGCGGCGGGCGCGGGACCGGGCGCGCTGGCACGGGTGCTGCCGTTCGAGATGGCGGCCCTGCGGCGCGCTGGCGAAGCCGACCCGGTCGCCGTCGAGGTGCCGCTGTCGCGCGGCTCGCTGCTGCTGCTGGCGCGGCGTCCCGACGAGGCCATCGCCGCCTATCGCAGCGCGCTCGCGCTCGAGCCGCACCCGGAAATCTATCTGCACCTGGGGGACGCACAGCTCGCGGCCGGCCAACTCGCCGAGGCCCGCAGCGCCTACCGGATCGCGTTACTCCTCGATCCCTGGCTGCGCCGCTCGGTCCCCGCCGGCGTACTTTAGCGGTCCTTCGCCCGCGCTGGGCCCGCTGGGCCGCTGGGCCGTGCCGCTGGGCCGTGCCGCAGGCCGCCGGGCCGTGCTGCCGGGCCGTGCCGCTGGGCTGCTGGGCCGTGCCGCTCGTGCCGCTCGTGCCGCTCGTGCCGCTGGGCCGCTGGGGCGTGCATGGACGGGTTCTGGTACCATCATTTCCTCCCTTCGAGACCCCAGGAGCCGATCTGACCTCCCGCGCCATGCCCGCTGCCTCGCCGCTTGCGTCGCCTCCGGCGCCGCCACGGGCGCTCGCCGCGGGCCTCCGCGAGCTGGCGCGGGAGCGGCCGCTGGTGGTGACCGTGCGCGGCGGCTGCATGGCGCCGCGCCTGCGCGACGGCGACCGGGTCGCGGTGGCGCCGGCGGCGCGCTACTGGCCGGGAGACGTCGTGGCCTTCCGCACCCCGCAGGGGCGCCTGGCGGTGCACCGGCTGCTGGGGTACCGCCTGTGCGCGGGCCAGGTTGTGTGCGTGACCCGGGGCGACCGCTGCGACCTCCCCGACTCGCCGCTCGCCCCGGAGCGGCTGCTCGGACGCGTCGCGCTGCGGCCGACCCTGGCGGAGCGGGCGCAGGCGCTGCTTGCCTGGCTCGCCCTGGCGCTGCGCGCGGCTCGCCGGCGGCTGGCCGCCGCCAGCAGGCGGCTGTCCGCCGTGGGCAGACGGCTATCCGCCGTGGGCAGGCGGCTGTCCGCCGTGGGCAGGCGGGAGGCAGCCGCCGCCAGGCAGCTTGCTGCTGCCGCAAGGCAGGGTGCCGCTGCTGCAAGGCAGGGTGCCGCTGCCGTCAGGCAGCTTGCCGCTGCCGCCAGGCAGCGTGCGACCTCCGCAGGATGAGCTTCGGCGCCAGGTTCCTTTGCCATCCCGAAGGCTTCCCCCAGCGTCAGGCGGGCGACGCCTGGGGCGACCGCGAGCTGACGCTCGACCTGCCGGGAGGACCCTACCGGGTGCTCGGTCTCTCGGCAGCCCAGGACGCGGGCGTGCGGGCGACCTTCCCGGGCTCGCTGGACGCCGGCGCCGCCAGTGGCGCTGACGGCGGCGGGAGCCCCGGCGCCGCCGCCATCCCGATCCTGCTGCTGCGCCGCGCCGCCGGCGACTTCCTGCCGGTCGACGTCCGCGGTTGGGAGTACGGGCTGGACTTCGACTGGTCGCCGGCGGCCGTGCGGCTGGCTGGCCTCGGCCTCGTGGGCCGGCTCGACTGGCTGCCGGATCGCCCGGGGATGGAAGGAGCGCTGTGGACTCCCGAGGATGGCGGCGAGCGGTTCCCGGGAGTGTTCGAGAACTTCCTTCGCGTGCTGGTGGCCTATCGCCTGCTGGAGCTCGGCGGCGCGGTGCTGCACAGCGCCGGCGTGGTCAAGGATGGCGCCGCGTTTCTCTTCCTGGGGCGCTCGGGCGCCGGCAAGACGACGGTGGCGCGGCTGAGCCTGGCCCAGGGGGCAGACGTGCTGAGCGACGACCTCAACGCGGTGATCGCCGCTGGTTCGGGTACCGCCGTCGGTTCGGGAACCGCCGCCGGTTCGGGAACCGCCGCCGGCTGGGGAGCTGCCGGTGCCTCCCGGGTCGCAGGCGCCGCCGATACCACCGCCACGGCCACCACCGCCGGCTGCGCGGTGCTCAAGCTGCCGTTCACCGGCGACCTGGGGGAACGCCGTGCGGTGAGGCCGCCGGTGCCGCTCGGCGGCCTGCTGCGCCTCGAACAGGCCGAAGCCGACGCGCTGGTGCCGCTGTCGCGCGCCGAGACGCTGGCTTGCCTGCTCGCCTGCACCCCCTTCGTCAACCGCGATCCGCATCGCCGCGAACGGTTGGAGCAGGTGCTGCTCGCGCTGGCCGCCGCCGCGGCGCCCCACGCCTACACGCTGCGGTTCTCGCTGCACGGCGGCTTCTGGTCTATAATTAAAAGAAAATGAACGACATCGGGGGAGGCAGCGTGTTGCGGCGGCGGCCTGACGTGCGCTTCCGCGTGATCGACGAGGAGGGCGTGGTGGTGCGCCAGAGCGCCGGCGAAGTCCTGGTGCTCAACGATCTGGGCACCCGCATCCTGGCCATGGCCGACGGCCTCACGCCGCTCGCGCGCTGGATCGACTCGCTGCTCGGCGAGTTCGACGTCGAGCGCGCGCAGCTCGAGCGCGACGTGGTCGCCTTCGCCGAGGAACTGGTGGCGCAGGGCCTGCTCGAGCCGCTGCCGGCCGCAGCGGCCGGCGCTCCCGGCAGCGGCGGAGGCGGGCGATGAGCTTCGAGCGGCTCTTGCTGCGGACGTGGAGCGAGAACCGCCTGTTCTCGGTGCTGGTCGAGCTCACCTATCGCTGCAACCTGGACTGTTTTTTTTGCTACAACGACCTGGGGCTGCGCGGGCGCCCTCTCTCGCTGACGCAATATTACGAATTCTTCGCCGATCTGCGCGATCTCGAGGTGCTGAACCTGACCTTGACCGGCGGCGAGCCGCTCGCCCATCCGGAGTTCCTGCGGCTGGGCGCGCGGGCCCGCGAGCTGGGTTTCGTGGTGCGCATCAAATCGAACGGCCATGCCTTGCGCGGCACCATGGCGCGCCGCATCCGCGAGGAGATCGATCCCTTCCTGATCGAGGTCAGCCTGCACGGCGCGACCGCCGCGGTGCACGATCGCCAGACGCGCGAGGCGGGCAGCTTCGACCGGCTGCTGGCCAACCTGGGGG
>DATKFK010000069.1:0-2054 GCA_035544375.1 Thermoanaerobaculia bacterium | reverse complement strand
TAGGTCGCGGTTGTAACGGCAGACCCCTGAGAAACCGCTCGCGGCCTCGTGCAGCGACAGCGTCAGATCCACCTTGGCGCTGCGGTTGTCGATCGCCACCGCCGCCGCCTCCACTCCCGGCAGCCGCAGCTCCCGCGACGGCGCGTTCTGCAGCACCAGCATCACCTGGAACAGCGGCGACTGCGACAGGCTGCGCTCCGGCGAGAGGTCCTCGACCAGCTGCTCGAACGGCAGCTCCTGGTGCGCGTAGGCCCCCAGCGTCACCTCCCGCACCTGGCCCAGCAGCCCCGGCAGCCCCTCCTCGGCCACCGGCCGCACCCGCAGCGCCAGGGAGTTGAGGAACAGGCCGATCAATCCCTCCACCTCGTTGCGCGTGCGGCCCGCGATCGGCGTGCCCAGGACCAGGTCGGGCCGGCCGATCTGGCGCAGCAGCACCAGGTCCAGGGCCGCGGCGAGCAGCATGAACAGCGTCACCTTCTGCGCGCGCGCGGCGGCGCGCAGCTCGCCGGCGAGCGCCGGGTCGAACCGCACCGGATGCACCTCCCCCGCCCAGCGCTGCAATGCGGGCCGCGGCCGGTCGGCGGGCGGCGAGGTCAGAGGCGGCGCGCCGCGCAGCCGCTCCCGCCAGTAGCCCAGCTGCCGCCGCAGGACGTCGCCCCGCAGCCAGTCGCGCTGCCAGCAGGCGAAGTCGGCGTACTGGACGGCCAGCCGCGGCAGCCGGGCGGGCCGCCTCGCCAGGGCGGCGCCGTACAGCTCGGTCAGCTCGCCCAGCAGCACGCCGACCGACCAGCCGTCGGCGGCGATATGGTGCACCGCCAGCAGCAGCCAGTGCTCCGCGGCCTCCGGCGCCGGGTCAGGTGCGCCCGCCGGCGTGGCGCCGCGCCCCAGCCAGAGCAGGCACGCGCGCACCGGCGGCCGGGCGGCAAGATCGAAGGGGGTCGCCGCATCCTGGTCCGCCAGCCCGGTGGCCGCCCGCGCGCGCCGCGCCATGGGCAGCCGGGAGAGGTCCACCAGCGGCAGCGCCCCGTCCGCCTCGGGCGCGATGCGCACCACCGGACGGCCGCCGCGCACCGCGAAGGTGGTGCGCAGCGTCTCGTGGCGGCGCACCACTCCGGCCAGGGCGGCGGCCAGGGCGGCGCGGTCCAAGGCCCCCCGCAGCCGCAGGGCGCTGGCGATGTTGTAGGTGGGCGTCCCCGGCCGCAGCTGCTCGAGGAACCACAAACGCTCCTGGGCAAACGAGAGCGGCAGCTCGCGGTCGCGCGGCACCGCCAGGATCGGCGGCATCGCGTCGGCCCCGGCGAGCAGGGTGCTCAGCTCCTGGGCCAGGCCCGAGAGGGTCGGACGCTCGAAGACCCGGCGCAGCGGCAGCTCCACCCCGAGCTCCCCGCGCACCCGGGAGACCAGCTGGGTGGCCAGCAGCGAGTGGCCGCCCAGCTCGAAGAAGTCGTCGTCCTCCCCCACCTGCCGGACACCCAGCAGCTCGGTCCAGAAGCCCGCCAGCAGCCGCTCGGCCGGAGTGCGGGGACCGCGCCTGGCGCCGATGCTGCCCATGCCGCCCATGCCTCCAACGGCGCCCAGGACCGCGCTCTCCTCGGGTGCCGGCAGCGCCCGGCGATCGAGCTTGCCGTTGGGGGTCAGCGGCAGGCGCTCCAGGGTCACATAGGCGGCGGGCACCATGTAGGGCGGCAGCTGCGCCGCGACGAAGGCCCGCAGCTGCCGCGGGTCGAGGGGTGCGGCGGCCGGGCCGGGGGCGGCGCGGCGCACCACGTAGGCCACCAGGCGTTTCCCGCCGGTGGCCGGCTCGTCGCGGTCCACCACCGCCACCTCGCCCACCTCGGGGTGGCGGGCCAGCACCGCCTCGACCTCGCCCAGCTCCAGACGGAAGCCGCGGATCTTGACCTGCCGGTCGATGCGCCCCAGGAACTCGATCGTGCCGTCGGCGCGCCACCGCGCCAGGTCGCCGGTGCGGTAGAGGCGGCCCCCCGGCGGGGCCCCTGGCGCTGTCGCGCCGCCCCCGCCGCTTTCAGCGCCGGCGCCCGCGAAGGGGTCGGGGA
>DATKFK010000068.1:0-2885 GCA_035544375.1 Thermoanaerobaculia bacterium | reverse complement strand
TTCCATTGCCCATGTTTCGTGGCACTGATTTGTGGAGACCGGAGGGACTGCGGAGTGACTAAGACGGAAGAGGGGTTTGGGTTTGTGGAGACCCAAGCGCCGGCGAGTCACTCAGGAAAGAGGGCGAGCTAAGTTTCTTGGACCGCTCCCGCACGGCTCCCGGCCAGCCGGCGACAAGCAGCCGGGACGCGAACTCGCCGATCATGATGCTGGGGGCGTTGGTGTTGGCCGAGGGGATCGTCGGCATGACCGAGGCGTCGGCGATGCGTAGGCCCTCGATGCCGCGGACGCGGAGCTCGGCGTCCACCACCGCTTCCCCGTCCGACCGCATGGCGCAGGTGCCCACTGGGTGGAGATAACTCGTGCACGACTGGCGAACGAACGCCACGGTGGCTTCCCGGCTCATTCGCCTGGGCGGGACGACCCAGCGCTTGACCAGGTCGCGGTACGCCGGCTGCGAGGCGAGGTCGAGCCCCAGCTCGACGCAGGTCGCCAGGGCTTCGACGTCGGCCTGTTCCGCCAGGAAGTTGGGCTGGATTTCCAGCGGGCCGTTGGGATCCGCGGTCCTCAGGCGCAGGTAGCCTCGGCTTCTGGGCCGCACGAGGCAGGGCAAGATAACAAAAGCGTTCGGTGGGATCGAGAACCGGGCGGCGATCTCGTCCGAGACCAGGGGCACTTGCCCGGGCATGACCATCAGGTCCGGCCTGTCGAGCGAAGGCCGGCTTTTCCAGAAGCCGGCGCCGCCTGCGAGATTGTAATTCGGGGCGGGCAAGGGAGCTTCGACTCGAAGCAGAGGCCCATGATCCACAGGTGGTCCTGGAGGTTCCGCCCCACGCCCGGGAGATCGATGACGGTGTCGATGCCGAGCGGCTCGAGGTCGGCCTGGGGACCCACGCCGGAGAGTAAGAGGAGGCGCGGCGTGTGGATCGCCCCGGCGCACAGGATCACCTCGCGGGACGCACCGACCGAACACAACTTGCCGTCCTGCAGCAGCTCGACGCCGGTGCAGCGCGTGCCGGTGAGAGTCAGCTTGGCCGCCGGCGCCTCGGTCAGGATCGTCAGGTTCTTGTGCCCCATGACCGGCCGGAGGTAGGCGCCCACTGGGCTACAGCGCCTACCCTCCTTGATGTTTAGGTTCATCGGGCCGACGCCCTCGGGCTCGGGGATGTTCAGGTCGGCGAGGTACGGCATGCCGCACGACCGGCCGGCGTCAATGAACGCGGTCGCCACCGGGTGGAGGTCGCGGGCGCGCTCGACGCGGATCGGACCGCCGGCGCCGCGGAAGGCACTGGCGCCGTCCTCCCAGTCCTCCAACTTCTTGAACAGAGGCAACACGGAGTTGTAGTCCCAGCTGGCGTTGCCGGCCGCCGCCCAGCCGTCGTAGTCGGCCCGATGGCCACGGGTCGAGACCATGGCGTTGATGCTGCCCGACCCGCCAAGGACCTTGCCCAGCGGCAAGGGGAGGGAGCGGCCAGCGACGTGCGGGCTCGGCTCGTAACGATAGGCCCAGTCGTGTCGCGAGCCGAGGTTCGCAACCCACTGGGGCGGGTTCGAGAGGCTTGAGCCCTCGCCTGGTCCACCCGCTTCGAGCAGGAGGATGGTGGCGTCGGTGCCGTCCACCAGGCGCCGCGCGACAACGCAACCAGCCGATCCGGCGCCGACGATCACGTAGTCGTAATTTCGGGCGAGCGCCTTGCTGGGCTCAGCCGACACCCAGCGTCCGTCGATGTAGACACGCATGACACACTCCTTAATCGAAGCGACTGTGAGACCCATGGGGTTCAAGTTGAATGATAAGGAGGGCGTTCTGCCGTTTATTGCCCGGACCTGCGGTCTTTTAAGTGATTCTTGCGGACCTGCGGAATTGTCTTGGCGAGAGCCCGACAACGCGCTTGAAATGGTGGGAGAACTTGCTCTGGTCGGTGAAGCCGGCTCTGGCGGCGACCTCCGCCAGAGAAAGGTCGCTTCCTTGAAGGAGTCGCTTCGCCCGTTCAACGCGGCGCATTATGACGTACTGGTGCGGCGGCAGCCCGGTGGCCACCTTGAACTGCCGCGCGAAGTGGTAAACGCTGAGGTGGGTGGCCGCCGCCATCTGCTCCAGGGTCGGGCTGCCATCGAGGTGTTCCTCGATGTACTCGACAACGGCGCGGAGCTTCCTGAGCGGGAGCGCACCGTCGGACCGAACTGCCGGCGGGCGGGGGCCGGAGGTGTTGCGGATCAGGTGGACTGCTAGGAGGTTGGCCAGCGATTCGGCGGCGAGCGGGCTACCGGTGGCGTCAGCCATCAACTCGTCATTCACCGCCAGCATCGCGGCGCGGAGCTGCGGGAGGTGCAGGCCGTCGAGCGGCGGCACCGTCAGCCGCGCTGGGTCCAGGCCGAACGCCTCGGCCCCGACCCGCCTGACCAGCTCCGGCTCCAGGAAGATGTGCAGCTCCTCCTTGCACCCGCTCGAGCGCACCCGGCCCGGGCTGCCGGCCGGTACAAGCGAGATCGATCCGGCGGGGGGGCGGTACGTTCCGCTTCACCCCCCATATCGCAGATCCAGTTCTTCTGGTGGGCAGGCGAAAAGGAAAAGCCGGTGATGGGTCAGGGCGGGCAAGTTGAGTTCAAAGGCGGGCGTCGCGCGGCAGCGCGCCGCATCCAGGCCGACCCACCCCAGCCGGTCGCTCGACGCGGCCGCCTCGTGGGGGAGCAGCCTGAGCCAGTCCAGAGGCCCGATCGGCTCGCCCCGCCCTGGCCCTTCCTTTCCCATGGCACCTCCCCCCTCAACAGGTCCAACCATGTCCAACCGATTTCATCGCCTGGCCGCTGTTCCGACGGCGGTCGACGATGCTCGCGATCTATGCAGGGATTCGCCCCGCTTAGCGAAATTCTGCGCCCGGGTG
>DATKFK010000067.1:0-4111 GCA_035544375.1 Thermoanaerobaculia bacterium | reverse complement strand
CTCGATCTCGTGCGACCGGCGATGTCCCAGGAGCGTCCAAAGGATCGCGGCATAGGCTCGGCGGCGCTCGGAGGTCAGGAAGCGCAGCTTGTCGACCGGGATGGAGCCGACGAGAGTGCCCAAGACGGCGTGGGAATCGGCGCCCATGCCTGTATAGACGGAACCCACGGCATCAGCATACGCGAAGATCTTCTCGCCGCAGGCGCCGCTGCGGCCGCGGTAGCGCACGCCGCCGTCGCGGCGCCGGCACGGCGGGCCCGTCGAGCCGGGCGGGCGGGAAGCTCGCGAGCAGCCGCCAGCCGGTGCTCTCGGCCAGGGTCCACAGGCATTCGACGGTGACGACGAGCGAGAGGTCGAGCGTGGCGCAGAAACCGGGCGCCGCCTCCCGGAGCTTCCGCTCCTCGAGGCCGTAGAAGCCGAACGCGCCGTCGAGGCGCTGGTGGAGCAGGAGGAACCGCAGACAGTCCCGCCACGGCTCGCCGGTCAACCCCAGGTAGGCCATGCCGCGCAGCATGCGCGCGCCCCGCGGCAGGTCGTAGCGCCGCAGCAGGTGCATGGCCTTGCCCGCAAGCAGCTGCTCGAGATCGATGCGCCCGGGGTCGCCGGCGAGCCACCGCGGCGGGCGCACGCCGCAGGCGGTCGCGGCGTCGATGCGTTGCAGCAGGTCGTCCCAGGCCTCCCAGGGTGCGGTCAACGGCAGCGCCAGGGCCCGCGTCAGGACCGGCGCGAGATCCAGCCCGCGGGGTGCCGGGAGCAAGCCCATCGCGGCAAGCAACGCGCGCTTCTCGTAGAGCTCCGGGGCTTCGCCGGCGCCGTCCGCACCGGCGCCGTCCCCGTAATCCTCGGGCAGCTGGGCGAGCAGCCGCGCGGCCGCCGCGGGCAGCCCCGCGGGAGCGTGGAGGCCGGGGACGAAGAGCCCTTCGCCGGCCAGGAGCGCGGCGGCGCAGAACGTCAGGGCAGGGGACGGCGCGCGGACGGCGCGCGTACCCGGCCCGTCCGCCGGCGCCGGTCCGGCCGCCGTGGCCGCGGCCGGGGGTGCGCCGGCCAGGCGCGACGCAACGCGCCGAGCGGCCTCGGGCACGGCGCCCGTGGCGGCGAGGGCATCGGCGAAATGAAGGCCGAGCAGCGTTCGGTACAGGTCCTCGGCCGGCGCCCCGGGAGCCCGGCAGAGCGTGTCCAGGACGCCTTGGAGCCAGCCGGCGGCTGCCGCCGACGCCTCGCGGAGGCCGGGCACCGGCGGCGCCAACCCCGGCGAAGGCGCCCTGGCTGGGCGCCGCTGCCGCGAGCGCGCCGCCGGCGCCGCCAGGTTCCTGCGGCGCAGGCAGGCGGCGATGATCGCGACCAGGGTGGTGTGGTAGTGGTGCGCGAAATAGGCCTCCCGGACGCCCTCGGCATCCTGCCGGACGTCCCGCGAGGCCGCCTCGTAGATCGGCCGCGCCCATTCCGGGCCGGGAATCGAGCCGTCCTCCTGCTGCGCCGCGAGCAACGCCTCCCAGGCGCGATCGGCAAGCGCCGTCGGGGGATAGCCGATCGCCTCCCAGCACAGCAGCAACTCGGCCAGGAGGTCCCAGTGGCGGTCCTGGCCGACCCCGACGAGCAGCATCGAGAGCAGGCGCCGCAGGCTCTCTCGCTGGCGGCGCGGGATGCTGGCGCGGCGGAGCCCGAAGCCATAGAGGTACATCAGCACGTGCGTGAGCCCGTACATCCCGTCCTCGCTCAGCAGGAGCGCCGAAGGGGTCGCGCCCAGGATCGAGGCGCCGTAGAGCCGCCGCAGGCTCGGCCAGCGGTGGGCGAAACCGCCCCACTCCAGGCACGAGGCGATGTCCATCATGCGGTGCGGCAGGCGCTCGAGCTGCTGGGGCAGGCGGGCGTCGAGCGCCCGCTGGATCAGCACCCGGTCCCCCGGGTCGTCGTGGCCGACGCTGCGCAGCGCGGCGTAGATCTCGACGAACAGGACGAGCTCCGCGGGGGAGCGCAACAGCCGGTCGCCGAGCTCCCGCCTGGCGCGCACCGATTCGAGCAGCGACACGATGCGCCCCATCGCCGGGCTCTCGCGCTCGCCGGTGATGCCCGTGTAGGCGTGGAGCAGGATCGCGATCTCGCCCAGCCGCTGGCCGTGCTTGATGGCGAAGGGCCGCCCGCCGCGGAAGGGATCGAAGAGGTCGAGGTGGGCGAGGATCCAGCCGAGAGCGCGATCGATCGGCAAGCGGGCGGCTGCATCGTCAGGCATTCGACACCTCGAATTTCGCGCTGGCAGGAGACCTGGCATGCGAGGTGGCAGGGGCGAGCTGATCGCGGCCGCCCAGCCGCCGGCAGGGGACGGAGGCCGGCGGCAGGGGCGGCCGCGAGGGCGACCTCCTCAGGCGGCGCCGCCCCCCGCCACGCCTCCGCCCACCGCGCCGCCGCCCCGGACCAGGGCGCCGAGCTCGGCCACCTCCTGCTCGAGCTCTCCCACCGTGATCACCGGCCGGAAAGTCGAGAACTTGTAGCAGATCATCGGGATGTCGTCGTCGTAGGACGCCGAGGCGCCGCTCTGCACGGAGCGCGCGGCGTTCTCGACGACCCTGGCCGCGAGATCGTCGAGACTGCCGATGCCGTGCCGCTTGAGCTGCGCGAGGATCTGTTCGGGCTTGGAGCTGGCGAGCTTTTCCGCCGCCAAGGTCCGCACCGCATGGTCGAGAGATTGTGCCTTTGCCTTGCTCATGACCGCCTCCTGGAATTTCGCTGGACGTCCGGCTGGTGACCACCAGCCAAGGTGGCCCACTGCCACCCTTCCCGGCGTACAGGCTCCGGCGGCGATCCGTTGTTACATAGGGTTGAAACCACCTTATGCTTTAGCCATGGCGAGCACCAAGGCAGCGCCCGTCGTCGTCGCCGCCGCCGGCCGCGAGGTGACGGTGTCGAATCCGGAGAAGGTCTACTTTCCCGAGGCCGGGATCACCAAGCTGGACCTCGTCCACTACTACCTGGCGGTCGCCGAGGGCGCCCTGCGGGCGGCGGGCGGACGGCCGAACGTCCTGGTGCGCTACGCCGACGGGATCCACGGCGAGTTCTTCTTCCAGAAGCGCGCTCCCTCCCGGCCGCCGTGGATCGAGGTGGTCGAGCTGCGCTTCCCGTCGGGGCGCCAGGCCGAGGAGGTCGTGCCCCGCGACGCCGCGGCGCTCGCCTGGATGGCGAACCTCGGCTGCCTCGAGCTGCACCCGCACCCGGTGCGCGCCGACGACCTCGATCACCCCGACGAGCTGCGGATCGACCTCGATCCCGTGCCGGGCGTCGAGTGGCCGCAGATCGAGGCGGTCGCGCGCGTCGTGCGGACGGCGCTCGACGACTTCGCGCTCGTCGGCTGGCCGAAGACCTCGGGCTCGCGCGGCATTCACGTCAACGTGCGGATCCACCGCCGCTGGTCGTTCGACCAGGTGCGCCGCGCCGCGCTCGCCTTCGCCCGCGAGGTGGAGCGGCGCGCTCCGGCGCTGGCCACCAGCAAGTGGTGGAAGGAGGAGCGGCACGGCGTCTTCCTCGACTACAACCAGAACGCCAAGGACCGGACGGTCGCCAGCGCCTACTCGGTGCGGCCGAAGCCCGATGCGCGGGTGTCGGCGCCGGTGACCTGGGACGAGCTCGAATCCTGCCGGCCGGAGGACTTCACCCTGCGCACCATGCCGGCGCGCTTCGCCGCGGTGGGGGACCGGCATGCCGGGATCGACGACCAGGCGTGCGGGCTCGAGACCCTGCTCGAGCTCTCGGCGCGGCAGGAGGCGGAGGGGCTGGGCGATGCGCCGTGGCCGCCGCACTATCGCAAGCAGGCCGGCGAGCCGCCGCGCGCGCAGCCTTCACGACGGGTTTCGAGCAAACCGCTGATCGAGATCGGGCGCTCGGAAAACAAAGACGAGGCGCTCGCCGGCTTGGAGCGGTGGAAGGCGCGCCATCCGCAGGCCGCGGCGCTGCTCGCGCCCGCCGACGTCCTGGTCGATGCCATGCGCGGGCAGTACACCACCTGGACCCGCGTGCGGGTGAACCTCGAGCACGTCCCCGAGCCGCTGCGGCCCGCCCAGGAACCGCTCGATCCCGATGCCGCGCCGAGCGGCCGGGTCAGCGGCCGGCCGCCGCGAGG
>DATKFK010000066.1:0-2413 GCA_035544375.1 Thermoanaerobaculia bacterium | reverse complement strand
ATAAAGATCTCGTGCTAGCGCCGCTGGGCCGCGGCAATCGCAAGGATGGCGAATGAGCGCCGACGAGGAACCCTGGGGCATGACGAGGGCCGAGCTTGAAAAGCGCATCCTGCGCCTCCACAAGGACGGCATGGGCCTGTTGAAAATCGGCAAGACGCTGGGTGTCGGCACTGCCCTGGTTCAGGGAATTGTTCGCCCTTTCGAGGCAAGCGCCGCATGAAGCATGGCCAGCGGGTATCCTAACTTATCTTAACGCTTGTGTTCACTTGTGCCCTGTTGTTTCCGGTTCCTTGGGCGCATAGTTCACCACATCACCGCCCGGGCTTCTATCGGTGACTCGAGCACGCCGGTTGCGCTCCCGCCTCCGATGGGAAAGGAACAGCGCGATGCAGCAGCGACGCCGCCATTTCAAGCAAAATGACCTCATAGAGCAACGTCTCGCCGACGAAGCGAAGCGTCTGCGTGAAGAAGCCGAGCTGGTTGGGCCAGGCAGTCTGCATGATGAACTGCTCCGAAGAGCCCGGCGGGCCGAAATTGGGTCGCGCATCAGTGAATGGCTGACCTCGCCGAGTTTGCAGCCGCCCAAATAATGCTTGGTCCGCATGGAGCATCGCCAGCGGGTGAAGACGGCGCCGCGGGCTTAGCGTGGAACGCGACGCGCACCGTGAACTTTTCCCCACGGCCACCCATCTTTCGGTTCGAGGATGGGAGGCTGCGCGGTCTCGGCACTCGTCCCTGGGCGACGGGGCCGCGCTTCGTTTTCATTGGCCATCGATTTGGCAGACGACGTTTGAGGACGCGAAACATTTTCCTGCGTTGTTGCTTAAAGCTAATCGTCGGTCCTACTTGAGACGCGAGCGTCAGGCGGATGGTTCGCTGAAGCTAAGGTTACATACCTTCAACTAAGCTGGCCGTACGTTCGCCTGACGCCGCGCGAGGAGAATTGCGTGGATATCGCAGAATGGCTTCGTGGTCTTGGGCTGGAGCGCTACACACAGGCCTTCCAGGATGCCGAAGTCACGACTGAGGTCCTGGCAGAGCTGACCGAAGCCGACCTGCGGGAGCTGGGACTCCCGCTCGGGCCACGCAAGATCGTGCTCAAGGCGATCGAGGCCCTGGCCGACCCGCCGACGACAGACCTGCTGCCGGAGGAGGCGCGAGAGGAAGTTGGGTCGAAGACGGTTGCGATATCGGTTGAGGCGGGGCGGCGGCAATTGACAGTGATGTTCGTCGACTTGGTGGGCTCGACGGCGCTCTCGTCCCGGCTCGATCCCGAAGAGATGGGCGACCTGATCCGGAATTACCAGAACACGGTGGCCGGCGAGATCACGCGTTTCGAGGGACACATTGCTAAGTTTCTCGGCGATGGCGTACTCGCCTACTTCGGCTGGCCACGGGCGCACGAGGATGAGGCCGAGCGCGCGGCCCGGGCGGGCCTCAGCCTCACCACAGCAGTCGCCGCGCTCGCCGCACCGGGGGAGGGTGCGCTCGCGGCGCGGGTAGGCATCGCTACGGGGCTGGTCGTCGTTGGTCACCTAGTCGGCGAGGAAGAGGCGCGCGAGCGGGCGGTGGTCGGTGAGACCCCGAACCTGGCGGCGCGGCTGCAAGAGGTGGCCGAGCCGGGACGTGTGGTCGTTGCCGAGGCGACACGCCGCCTACTCGGTGATCTGTTCGCCTACCGCGATCTGGGCGCGCTGCGCCTGAAAGGCTTCGCCGAGCCGGTTCGGGTTTGGAGCATCCTCGGCGAGGGGACTGCCGAGAGCCGGTTCGACGCCCAACACGCGTCCACCACCGCGTTAGTAGGGCGCGACCAGGAACTAGCGCTGCTGCTGGACCGGTGGGAGCGGGCTAAGGACGGCGAAGGGCAAGTGGTCCTGCTCGCCGGCGAGCCGGGCATTGGCAAGTCCCGCCTCGTCCACGCCCTGCGGGAGCGGCTCGGCAGCGAACCGCGTACGCCACTGAGGCACTATTGCTCGCCTTATCACACCAACAGCGCACTCTACCCGGTTATCGGCCTTCTCGAGCGAGCGGCGGGGCTACAGCGAGGGGAGCCACCGGAGCATCAGCTCGACAAGCTCGAGGCGATGCTGGCCCTCGCGGTGGAGAACGTCCAAGAGAGCGCTCCGCTCTTCGCGGACTTGCTCGCAATCCCAACCGGTGGGCGCTATCGTCCATTGGACCTGAGCCCGCAGCACAAGAAGGAGAGGATATTCCAAGCGCTCCTCAATCAGGTGGCGGGCTTGGCATCGCGCCAACCAGTGCTAGTGCTCTACGAGGACGTACACTGGATCGACCCAACCACGCTCGAGCTGCTGGGCCGGGTTGTCGATCGGGTACAGCGCCTGCGGGTGCTGGCCGTGATTACTTTCCGGCCAGAGTTCGCCCCGCCGTGGACCGGGCACGGGCACGTCAC
>DATKFK010000065.1:0-5593 GCA_035544375.1 Thermoanaerobaculia bacterium | reverse complement strand
GACGGCGTCGAGCTGTTCGACGCGCCGTTCTTCGGCTACAGCGCCCGCGAGGCGGAGATCCTGGACCCCCAGCAGCGCCTCTTCCTCGAGCACGCCTGGGAGACGCTCGAGGACGCCGGCTACTGCCCGGCGCGCTTCGACGGGCTCATCGGGGTCTACGCCGGCGTCGCCTGGAACACCTACCTGCTGAGCAACCTGACCAGCCATCCCGAGCTGTTCGCCGATGGCGGCTTCCAGGTCTTCATCGCCAGCGACAAGGATTTCCTGCCCACCCGCGTCTCCTACAAGCTCAACCTGCGCGGGCCCAGCATGGTGGTGCAGACCAGCTGCTCCACCTCGCTGGTGGCGGTGCACCTCGCCTGCCTGTCGCTGCTCAACTACGAGTGCGACCTGGCGCTCGCCGGCGGCGTGACGGTCAAGGTGCCGCAGCGTCAGGGCTACCTCCACCAGGAGGGCAGCCTCGCCTCCCCCGACGGCCACTGCCGCGCCTTCGACGCCCAGGCGGCCGGCACCATCTTCGGCAGCGGCATCGGCGTCGTGGCGCTCAAGCGCCTGGCGGAGGCCCTGGCCGACGGCGACTCGATCCGGGCGGTGATCAAGGGCTCGGCGATCAACAACGACGGCTCGCTCAAGGTCAGCTACACCGCGCCGAGCGTCGAGGGGCAGGCGGAGGTGATCGCCGCCGCCCAGGCCATCGCCGGCGTCGATCCCGAATCGATCGGCCACGTCGAGGCCCACGGCACCGGCACCTCGCTCGGCGACCCCATCGAGATCGCCGCGCTGACCAAGGTGTTCCGCGAGGCGACCGCGGCCCGCGGCTTCTGTGCCGTCGGCTCGGTGAAGACCAACGTCGGCCACCTCGACGCCGCGGCGGGAGTGGCGGGGCTGATCAAGACCGTCCTGGCGCTCGAGCACCGGCAGCTGCCGCCCAGCCTCAACTTCGAGCGGCCCAATCCGGCGATCGACTTCGCCGGCAGCCCGTTCTACGTCAACGCCGAGCTGCGCGAATGGCCCGCTGCGCCCGGGGCGGCGGGCACCCCGCGGCGGGCGGCGGTGAGCTCGTTCGGGGTCGGCGGCACCAACGCTCACCTCATCGTCGAGGAGGCGCCAAGGGCGGCGGCGTCGCCGGCGCAGCGCCCGTGGCAGCTGCTGCTGCTCTCGGCGCGCAGCGAGGCCGCGCTCGAGGCTGCCACGGATCACCTCGCGGACCACCTCGCCGACCGCCCCCAGATGGATGACGGCGGGCTCGCCGACGTCGCGTTCACGCTGCACGCCGGGCGCTCGGTGTTCCGCCGGCGGCGGGCGCTGGTGGCGCGGAACGCCGCCGCTGCCGCCGCGGCGTTGTGGCGCCGCGATCCCGCCTGGCTGGTGGACGCCGCCGACGCCGAGGACCCCCGCGAGCGGCCGGTGGCGTTCATGTTCCCGGGCCTGGGGGCGCAGCACGTGGACATGGGCCGGGCGCTCTACGAGCGCGAGGCGGTCTTCCGCGCGGCGCTCGACCGCTGTTGCGAGCTGCTGTCGCCGGCGCTCGGCCGCGATCCACGCCCGGTGCTCTACCCCGCGGCCGACGCCCCGCGGCCGGCCCGCGAGGAGGCGCGGCGCGAGCTCGCCGCGGCGGCCCTGGCCTGGCCCGCGCTGTTCGCCGTCGAGCACGCGCTGGCCGAGCTGTGGACGTCCTGGGGGGTGCGGCCGGCGGCGGTGATCGGCGAGGGTCCTGGCGAGTACGTGGCGGCCTGCCTCGCCGGAGCGATGCCGCTCGCCGACGCGCTGGCGCTGGCCGTGGCGCGCGGCCGGCTGGCGCAGGGACTGGAGCCGGGAGCGCCGGCCTTCGCGGCCGCGGCGCAAAGGGTCCGGCTCGCCGCGCCCAAGGTGCCCATCGTCTCCAGCCTGAGCGGCGCCTGGATCACCCCCGGGGAGGCGACCGACGCCGCCTGGTGGGCACGCGGGGCGAACCAGCAGGCGCGCCTGGACGACGGGCTGGGCGAGCTGCTCGCCGACCCCCGCCGCATCCTGCTCGAAGTGGGCCCCGGGCACGCCCTGGCAACCCTCGCCGGCCGCCACCCGCGGCACGAGGGCCAGCCGGTCGTGGTCTCGCTGCCGGCGCCGGGCGAGCGGCCGGGCAACGGGCCCGCGGGCACCGCGGCCCGCGCTGGGCGCCGCCAGGACGCCGAGATGGACGAGCGCGACGAACGCGATGAGGCCAGCGAGGCCAACGAGGGCGATGCGCAGGCCGCCATGATCGGTGCCCTGGGCCGGCTGTGGCTGGCCGGCCTGCGCCTCGACGATGCCGGCGCCGCGGATGGACCCCTGGGCGGCAAGGGGCGCCGGCGGGTGCCGCTGCCCACCTATCCGTTCGAGCGCCAGCGTTACTGGATCGAGCCGGCCGCGAGCGCCTCGCCGGCGGCCGCCGGTGCGGCGGCGGCCGGCGCCGAGACGGCGGCGTCCCTGGCCAAGCGCCAGGACCTCGCCGACTGGTTCTACCTGCCGTCCTGGCGGCTGCTCGCCCCGGCGGCGGCCGTGCCGGCGGCCGGCCCGCCGCCGCTGCGCTGGCTGCTGCTCACCACCGCGGCTGGCCTGGCCGAGCGTTGGGCGGCGCGGCTGGCGCGGGAGGGCCGGGAGGTGGTCACGGCGGTGCCGGGCGAGCGCTTCGAGCGGCTCGCCGGCGGCGCCTACGTGGTGCCGCCCGCGGATGCCGCCGGCTACCGCGCCCTGCTCGACGAGCTGCGCGCCACGGGCGGCGCGCCGGAGGTGGTGGTGCACGCCTGGACGCTGCCGGCCGAGGCGGGCGGCGAGGGCCAGCGCGCCACGGACGCCGCCGCGTTCGAGGCGGCCCAGGAGGCAGGCTTTCACAGCCTCCTGCTCCTGGCCCGCGAGCTCACCCGGCCGGCCGGCGAGGAGGCGCCGGCGTCGGTGATCGTGCTGTCGAGCGAGCTGGCGCGCCTGCACGCGGGCGAACCGCTGCGCCCGGAGAAAGCGCCGCTTCTGGGGCTGTGCCGGGTGCTGCCGCAGGAGCACCCGCGGCTGGCCTGCCGCGCCTGTGACCTGGTGCCGCCGCCGGCGGGCTCCCACCTCGAGGGGCTGCTGCTGTCTCGCCTGACCGCCGAGACCGATGCGATGCAGGCGGCGCACGCCGCCGCTGCCAAAGGCGCCGGGAAGGAGGGCGCGAACGCGGCCGCCGCCGGGAAGGAGGGCGCGAATGCGGCCACCGCCGAGAAAGCCGCCGCGAATGCGGCCGCCGCCGGGAAAGCCGCCGCGAATGCGGCCGCCGCCGGGAAGGCCGCCGCGGACGCCGCCGTCGAAGCCGCCGCCGAAGCCGCAGCCGAAGAGCTGGTCGCCTATCGCGGCGCGCAGGCTTTCGTGCCGGCGTACCAGCCGCTGCGGCTGCCGGACTCGGCGGCCACGCCGCTGCGCCGGGAGGGGGTCTACCTCTTGACCGGCGGCCTCGAGGGCAACGGGTACGCGATCGCCAGCTTCCTCGCCCGCACGCTGCAGGCCCGCCTGGCGCTGATCGAACCGCCCGAGCCGCCTCAGTCGCCACGGGAAGGGGAGCGCGCCGCCCGGCTCGACGCGCTGCGCCACCTCGGCGCCGAGGTGGTGGTCGAGCCGGCCGACCTCGCCGACGAGGCGGCGGTGGCGCTGGCGGTGGTGGCGGCCGAGGCGAGTCTGGGTCCGCTCCACGGCGTCGTCCACGCCGCCGGCACCGCCGGCGAGCGCACCTTCCGGCTGCTGCGCGAGCTTGGGCGCGAGGAGTGCGCCTGGCACTTCGTTCCCAAGGTCCACGGCCTGCTGGCGCTCGACAAGGCGCTCGCCGGCCGCCGGCTCGACTTCTGCCTGGCGCTCTCGTCGCTCGGTGCGGTGCTCGGCGGCGTCGCCTACGGCGCCTACGCCGCCGCCAACCTGTTCGTCGATGCCTTCGTCGCCGAGCGCCAGCGCCACCCGGGGCCCGGCGAGGTTGCCTGGGTGGCCCTGGACTGGGACCTATGGGCGTTCGAGCACGAGCCCGAGCAGATCACCGGGGTGCGCCACGAGCTGGCAGGCCTGGCCATGTCTCCGCGCGAAGGCGAGGAGGCGTTGCGGCGGGCGCTTGCCGCGCTGTCGCCGGGGGTCGAGCGGCTGCTGGTGTCCACCGCCGGCCTGGCGGGGCGGGTGGCCGAGCGCCGCCGGCGCACGGCGTCGCTGGGCCGGCAGCCGGCGGCGCCGGGGTCCGTCCCGGCGCTGCACCCGCGCCCGCTCGACACCCCGTACGTGGCGCCCGAGAGCGACCTCGAAAAGCGCATCGCGGAGGTCTGGCAGCGGACCCTGGGCTTCGCCAGCATCGGCGTTCACGACAACTTTTTCGAGCTCGGCGGCGACTCCTTCGTCGCCATCCAGGTGGTTTCGCGGCTCAATGCCGAGCTGGGCGTCGAGCTGCCGGTGGCGAAGCTGTACCAGGGATTGACCGTCCGCACCCTCGCCGCGCTGCTGGCGCAGGACGAGGCGGCGGCGACCGCGGGATGGGCGGCGCAGCTCGAGGAGCGCCGCCAGAGCATGAGCCGGCGCAAGGAGCTGCTCGAGCGCCGGCGTTCCAACCCGGCCCTCCAGCAGCGGTGACCGCAGGACCGAGGGCATTCGAGACGAGGCAGATGAGAGGCAGATGAGATGAAGGAGCAAGAGCGGCAGCAGCGAGACGAGCAGCCGGAGCGCGGGCAGGACCCGGGCGCTGCGGCGCGGGTCCACGACGGTTCCGAGATCGCGATCGTCGGCATGGCGTGCCGGTTCCCCGGCGCCGTCGACGTCGAGCAGTTCTGGCGCAACCTGCGCGACGGCGTCGAGTCGCTGACCCGCGTCAGCGACGAGGACCTGGCTGCGGCCGGGGTCGATCCCGCGCTGGCGCGCTCTCCCGGTTACGTGCGCAACGCCCCGCTGCTCGACCAGGTCGAGTACTTCGACGCCGCCTTCTTCGGCTACACGCCGCTCGAGGCGAAGCTCATGGACCCGCAGCACCGCCTGTTCCTCGAATGCGCCTGGGAAGCCTTCGAGCGGGCGGGCTACGATCCCGAGCGGCACGGCGCGCCGGTCGGCGTGTTCACCGGCGCCAAGACCAACACCTACCTGTTCAGCCTGTTCTCGGACCGCGAGCTTTTCAACTCGGTCGATACCTTCCAGATCGCGCTCGGCAACGACCTGGCGGCGATGGCGACGCGCGTGTCCTACAAGCTCGACCTGCGGGGACCGAGCTATGCCCTGCACACCGCCTGCTCGACGTCGCTGGTGGCGGTGCACCTCGCCTGCCAGAGCCTGCTGCTCGGCGAGTGCCGCATGGCGCTGGCCGGCGGGGCGGCGATCAACGTGCCCCACCGGCGCGGCTATCCTTATCAGAAGGGCGGCATCCTGTCGCCCGACGGCAGTTGCCGGACGTTCGACGCGCGGGCGGCGGGCAGCAACTTCGGCAACGGCGTCGGCGCGGTGCTGCTCAAGCGGCTCGCCGACGCCCGCGCCGACGGCGACCACGTCCACGCCGTCATCCTGGGCTCGGCCACCAACAACGACGGCGCCGCCAAGGCGAGCTACACGGCGCCCGGGGTCGAGGGCCAGACGGCGGTGCTGCTCGAGG
>DATKFK010000064.1:0-2438 GCA_035544375.1 Thermoanaerobaculia bacterium | reverse complement strand
CCGCCGCCCAGGCTCAATGCCAGGTAGGTCGCCGCCAGCCGCCTGAGCCGCAACCATAGCTCCGCCCGGCGCGCAGCCGGGGTGGCTTTCAGCGTCCCAACGATAAGGGTCAGCTCGTCGTACATGGGTGCTAACCTCGATAGGCGCGAGCGACACCCCAGACACCAATCACGAAAATGCTCGCCAGCAGCAGGAAATCCGCGGTCTGGACCAGGGCCTTGATGGGCCGCAAATTGCCGCGCCAGAAATACTCGATGACGAGCTGTATGCCCCGGATGCCCACGAACAGCAGCGCCACCAGCAGGCAGTGCGAGCACCACTCGGCGGCGGCGACGAAGGTCTTGCTGGCGTCGTCAGCCAGCGCGGACCAATCCTGCGCCTTGCTGGTCAAGGCGCGAATGATGTCCAGGATGCCGATCAGGAAGATGGCGGCCAGCAGTATGAACGTGGCGGTGTGGAACACCTCGTTGAGCGGGATCCTGTCGAAGAACAGGAGCTCCTCGCCTCGCCACAGGGCTTCGACCAGGAACTGCAGTCCTCGCATGCCTGCCAGGATCAACGCCACCAGCAGGCAATGCATGCACCACTCGCCCGCGGCGATCAGTGTCTTGCGCCCCACATCTCTGACGGACCGGCGCCAATCCAGCACGACATTCTCCAAGAGAAGTTGGATCGCGTCAGCTTCGACTGTTACGAGAGACACGGCTGCTGCCTGCCTTGAAGAGTGCGGCGATAGGGTGCCCACTAGCCTGCCGTGGCCGCCGTGCCGCCGACCCGGCAAGGCGCGCTCCCGACGGGTCGCACCGTGGCCTGGGGCCGATGGATCGGCGGCCGGACGTCATCGTGTTTCCGGAGCTCGGTGTCCGATCCCCTCCGCGCCGGCCCGTTCCCACCGGTCCTTCAAGGAACCAGTTGTGGACAGACCGTCGATCCAGCGGGAGCGCCGCGCGCGATCAGCTCTGCGCCTATCGCCACCAGGGAGGGTATCCGCTGGCTGCCGAAGGGGCTCAGCTCACCTCGCTCGAAGAAGTAGAACGCGCTTGGGGCGACGACGACGCTGAGATGCTTGGCGTGGGTCGGCAGCGAGACGCCGTTGAGCACCCGGTCTCGAGCAGGATCGATGCGGTAGATCGACCAATCGGTGACCCCCGCGGCAACGCCCGGCTGCCGGGTCAGAAGATAGAGCAGCCCATCGGCGCCGGCGTAAAGACCCGTCGGAATGCTGAACCCTTCCAGCTGGGCATAGAACTTCGGCGCATCCGCCGGCCCGGTCATGCTGCCCTCGAGCTTCGGCGGCGTGCGGAACGCCGGTGGGATCGCGTTGGGCAGCAGCCTGGGCCGCGTCGAGTCGGCGTCGACGGCAAACAGCTCGGCCTTCTGTGGGGCCATGCGCACGAAGTACCCGGTCGTGCCGAGGGTCGCGAGGTATTGATATCCGAGCCGGTAATAATCGCCGTCCGCATACCTCATGAGCATCTCGGTGCGAGCTCCCGATGGCGAGACCGGGATGCGCAAGAAGCCGAGCTCGTAGCCGTCGGGCAGCTTGGGCGACCGGATCGATCCGTAGGCCAGGATCGAGTGATCGCCGGACCATTGGTAGATGGAGCCGACCGAACCGACATCGCTGACCGCGTCCTTGAGGACGCTGTGCTCCTCCGCGGGCCGGAAGCTCTCGTCGAGCCTCACCACGTCGCGCCCCACCATCTTGAGCAGGATGCCTTCCTCCGACGTGGCCAGAAGCGCCGGCAGCTTTCCCTGTTGCGAGTCGATGACGACCGTGCCGTGGCCGCTCGGCGCGTAGAGAAGCACGCGGTTGAGGGCCGTGTCGACCGCGAGGATCTTGCCGGCCGAAGGCACCCACAAGGCGGAGCTGAGCCATGCCGGCGGCGGCTGAAGCATGACCCGCGAGCAAGGGGCCTGGCCGCGCTCGCCTCCCCCCTTGGCGGGATCGGCGGGATCGCCGGAAAGTGCCGGGACGAGCAATGCCATGCATGCCACGGCGCAGGCAATGCAGGCGAGCGCACGAGCGCGCGCCGGTCGGGCTGCGATCGGCGCGCGGCTAACGATTCTCGAGGAGGTGCCGGGGCGATCGTTTTTCATGATAGGCCTCGCCCAGCCTACATGGACGCATGGCAGCCAGCACTGCCATCGTCGCATTCCCCGCTACCCGCGTTCCAAGACAATACCCCCGAAGGGTGCGTCAGCGGCACGCGCGTTGCTGCGCATGCCAACTGCCTGACCGCAAGACTGTCGCAAACCCCCTGCTCGGCGCCGGCGACCCCCGCCGCCTGCCTGCCTTCCGTGATCGGAGCCATGATCGAGCACAGAACCGCGAAGCCCATGACGGTCCACCACTTTCGCATTGTCCTTCCTCCGCTTGAGCCTCGCCAGCACGGTACATGCGTACCAGCCGTCGAGGAGAGGTCCTAAAGCTAACG
>DATKFK010000063.1:0-2473 GCA_035544375.1 Thermoanaerobaculia bacterium | reverse complement strand
TGACTTGCTACTTGGCATCGCGGCGGCGCGAGCGAGGCCGGCGCTGTTTTCGCCGGCGTCCGAGGTCACCTGTCGTAGGGATAGATGAAGATCGCGTAGTGGTGATCCTGGCCGTCGCTGCCCTGGTGCCTGAGGGTCTGAAAGCCGCTGCCGGTGGCGAAGGCCTCGGAGAGGAGGGCGAAGGGCCGGACGCGGTCGCCGGCGAGGGCCTCCTGGGAATAGTGCTCGTGCGGTGGGTACTGCAGGGCGACGGCCTCGACGTGACAGCGCAGTCCGCCGATCGAGATGAGGCCGAGCAGGCGGTGCCAGGGCTCCTCGTCACCGACCTCCTCGAGGCGGCAGGCAGGGAGCGGGACGTCGAGGGGCGGCTGGTTGTCGAAGTCCTCCTGTGCCCGCGCGCGGAGGCGCTGGTACGCACGCAGACCGCTGAATGCGAGCTCGTCGACGGCGAGTGAGTCGAGGTCGATGGGGACGGAGACGACACCGAAGGGCTGATCGATGGCCGCGAGCTCGCCTCCTTGCGCGGCGAAGAGCCGGCCCGGATAGACGGCGCTGTCGCCATGGCTGCCGTCGAAGGTGATGCCCTGGCGCGCCAGCGCGCCGAGGGGGCCATGGGGTTCGACGTGGTCGAAGCCGAGGACGCAGAGGCGGCGGTCGTCGAAGTCGTGGCGTTCGGCAGGCTCGACGCCGAACGCCTCGACGACGGCGGCCTGGTGGGAAGGAGGGATGCGGATGGTCAGGTAGCAGGTGTCGCTGTCCAAGGGTCACCTCTTCGCGATCGCGGATCGCTGGACGGGCCGGCGCCATGTGCGCACTGCCGGAGGCCCGCGGCTTGCCGTGGGCCTCGCCTGGTTCCCTTCCCGATCCGCTGGCTGCTGGTGGAGAGGTTCCGGTGCCGCCGCTGCGAGCGCGCCGGGGCGGTGCGCAGCGGCGAGCGCCTCACCCCGGCAGTGGCCGGCTACGGCGCCGCGGCGGCGGGCTGCTTGGCGGGGCGGCCGCGGCGCGGGCAGCGGAGGAACTTGATGGTGAAGGCCCTGATCTCGATCTCGTGGTGCTGGACGCCACCGAGGCCGGTGTAGGTACGCTGGCGGAAGGGGCCATGGACGCACACCTCGTCGCCGCTCTCGGCACGCTCGAGGGAGGAGGCCAGCGCGCCGAAGGCCACGACCTCATACCACTCGGTGACCGCGTTGCCGTCACGGTCCGAGTCGTCGACGGCGACGCTGAAGTTGCAGTAGGTGGTGCCCTTGGACCGCTTGACAACAGGCTTGCTGCCGATGCTGCCGATCAGGGTCGCGAGTTTCATGGCCGCAATCTCCTTTCAGGTTTCCGATGTCCCTCGCACGCCCCGGGGGCATCGGAAACCTGAAAGGAGATTGCGGCAGGGGAGGTCGCTGGAGGGCACCGGGGGGGTGCGGGGCGGCGGCGGTGGCACGGCGGCCCGGACGACGCCTTTTCAGGTTCCGGGGCCTACTGCCCGGGCGCGGGCGGCACGGCACGGCACGGCACGGCGGCTACGGCGCCCCACCGCGCCCTGAGCAGCCTCTCGCGCGTCCTGCCACACCGCGACAGATCGCGACTTGTCCGCTTGCCGCTGAGGCCATAGGCTCGACGTGGAACCACCTTTCCTCGACGGAGGTACGACGCCCCATGACCTGGGTTCGCAAGCTCGCTCTGCACTCCCTCACCCTCTTGGCCTTGCCCGGTGCCGCCAATGCCCAGCTGGTGATCGTCCCGGACACCTCGCGCGTCGTGACCGCCGGCGGCAAGGCAACGGTGGTCACCTCGCCCGACATGGCGACCGTCTCCCTGGGCGTCTACGTGCTCGACCGCAACCTGCGCAGCGCCAAGGGCGCCTCGGACAAGAGCGTCAAGGGACTGCTCCAGATGGTGGCCGATCTCGGGATCGCCCCGGAGGACATTTCGTCGGCGGCCGTCAACATCGAGCCCAAGTACACGGAGGACAAGCAACCCGTCTTCCAGGGTTTCGAGGTGTCCCGCACGATCGAGGTCACGCTGCGGGACCTCGCGAAGCTCGACATGCTGATCGACCAGTCCATCCAGGCCGGCGCGAACCGGAACTTCGCGGTCACGCTGCAGTCCTCCCACGAGAAGGAGCTGCGCGAGAAGGCGCTCGCGATGGCGATCGAAGACGCCAGATCCGAGGCGGCCCGCCTGGCCGCGGGCTTCGGCGTGACGCTGGGCCCCGTGCGTTCCATTCGTCCGAGTCTCGACTCCTCCCGCACGATGGCCTCCGGCGCGACCATCTCCTACGGGCAGGGCACCTTCATGCCAGGCACCATTCGGGTCGAGGCAGAGGTCAGCGTCACGTTCCTCCTCGACCCGTCCTCGCCCTGACGCCTGCTTGGCCGAGACGGCGAACGCGCCGGCACGGCAACGGCAGGGGCAGCGCCAGGCGCACGCCCGGGCGCGACAGTGCGCGTGCGAAGCGGAGGCGCTGCGCCTCGCCGCC
>DATKFK010000062.1:0-9289 GCA_035544375.1 Thermoanaerobaculia bacterium | reverse complement strand
CCGCTGTCAATCGTAGCGCTGGCGCAAACGCTCGTGCGGCCTGCTGCCCCCCGGGGGAGCGTTTCGGTTACAATTGCTTGACCAGAGCAGACTCTAAAGAAAGCCGAGCGCGTTCCGGTGGAGATCAAACCCGCTACGGATCGGTGACGCATGCGCCAGACGCATTCTCCCGCACCCCTGCAGCCGCTGCGGCGGCGGCCGAGCCGCCGTCTGCTGGCACCCATCCTGCTGAGCGTGGTGCCCGCGGCATTGGCGGGGCTGGCGGCGGCGCTGGCACTTGCCGCGCCCGGGCCGGGGCGGTTCGCGGGCGTTCCCCCGCCGGCCCTGGCGGCAGCGGCGATCCTGCTGCTGGCCGCGGCCGCCTTTGCCGCCGGGCGGCTGGCCGCGGCGGTTCGCCGCGAGCGGGCGGCGGCCGCCGAGTGGCAGCGGCGATACGTCCGGTTTGTCGAGCAGACCCCCGCCGGCATCTACCGCACCACCGCCGACGGCCGCTTCCGCGAGTGCAACCCGGCGCTGGCCCGGCTTCTGGGTTACGAGGAGGTGGCGGAGCTGATGCGCGACAGCGCCGCCAGTCTTTTCTTCGATCCGGCGGAACGCGATCGGTTCGTCGCCCGGTTGAAGGCCGCCGGCCAGATCGACAACCTCGAGTTCCGCCTGCGCCGCAAGGACGGGAGCGCCCTGTGGATCCTCGAGAACGTGGCCTGGCGTCCGGCGCACGGCGGAGAGCCGGATTCGATCGAGGGCACCCTGGTCGACATCACCGACCGCAAGGCCGCCGAAAGCCAGGTTGCCCACCAGGCCCACCATGACCCGCTTACCGGGCTGCCCAACCGGGCCCTTTTCTGCGATCGCCTGGCGCAGAGCCTCGCCAAGGCCCGCCGCACCGACACCGGAGTGGCGGTGCTGATGATGGACCTCGACCGCTTCAGGGTGGTCAAGGAAACCCTGGGGCACCGCGCCGGCGACGAGCTGCTGCGCGGCGTCGCCGACCGGCTGCGGGCGATGATTCGCGAGGGCGATACCCTTGCCCGGGCCGGCGGCGACGAGTTCAGCGTGCTGCTGCAGTACAACGCGCGCGCCGCGGAAGCCGCCAGGGTGGCGCAGACCGCGCTCGAGCGCCTGGTCGAGCCTTTCCGGCTGGGCACCGGCGGCGGACACGCGCTGCACGTCACCGCCAGCATCGGCGTCGGTCTCTTCCCGTCGGACGGCGGCGACGTGGAGTCCTTGCTGCGCAGCTCCGAGCTGGCCTTGCTGCGCGCCAAGGAGCTGGGCGGCAACGGCTACCAGCTCTGCACCCCGGCGATGAACGTCAGGGCGGTGACACGGCTGGCGCTCGAGAGCGAGCTGCGGCGGGCGCTCGAACACGGCGAGCTCGACGTGCTCTACCAGCCCGTGGTGAGCTTCGCCAGCGGGCTGACCGTGGGCATGGAGGCGCTGGTGCGCTGGCGGCACCCCCAGCGCGGCCTGGTGGCGCCGGCGCAGTTCATCCCGCTGGCGGAGGAGCTGCGCCTGGTGATCCCGATCGGCGAGCGGGTGCTGGCGGCCGCCTGCCGGCAGCTCAAGCAATGGCACCTCGGCGGCTTGCCGGGGATCCGCATCGCCGTCAACCTGTCGCTGCGTCACTTCCAGGATCCGGGGCTGCCGCGCGCCGTCGCCGCCCTGCTGCGCGAGATCGACCTGGACCCCGGCTACCTCGACCTCGAAATCACCGAAAGCGCGGCGATGCAGAACGTCGAGCAGACGGTGGACACGCTGGCGAGCCTGCGGCGGCTCGGCGTGCGCATCTCGATGGACGACTTCGGCACCGGCCAGGCTTCCCTGGCCCATCTCAAGACGCTGCCGATCGACTGCCTGAAGATCGACCGTGACTTCGTGCGCGACATCGACAGCGGTCCGACCGGCAAGGCGATCGTCAGCGCGATCGTCGGCCTGGCGCATGGCCTGGACCTGACGGTGATCGCCGAGGGTGTCGAGACCGAGCAGCAGTTTCGCTTCCTCGCCGCGCTGGGTTGCGACGAGTACCAGGGCTACCTGGCCAGCCGCCCGCTGCCGGCCGCCGAGATCGAGCAGCAGGTGGGCACCGGCGTGCCGCTCTACAAGGCCGCCCCTGGTGCGTGACGGTCGCGCCGGCGCTGGCGCCAGACCTCGGCGAGCAGGGCCCAGCGCTCGTGGTCGCGCCAGCGGTTGCGGATCTTGAGGTAGCGGGGGGAATAGCCCTCGCGCGTGAAGCCGCAGCGCTCGACCAGCGCGATCGAGGCCAGGTTGCCGGGCTGGATGTTGGCTTCCAGGCGGTGCAGGCGCAGGTGGGTGAAGGCGTGCCGCAGCAGCAGCTTCATGCCCTCCGTCATGTAGCCCTGGCGGGCGTAGGGGGCGCCGACGTAATAGCTCAGGAAGGCGGTCTGCAGCGGGCCGCGCACGATCTCGCTCAACCCGAAGACGCCGAGGATGGCGCCGCCGTCGACGTGGCAGGCGAGGAGCGCCAGCGCGTTGGGGCGCCGTCCCCGCGCCAGGAAGACATGGAAGGAGACGCCATCCACGGGCGGCGACACCCAGGGCGCGTGCAGGCGCCGGCTGGTGCGCATCAGCGCCACCAGCTCCGCTTCGTCGCTTGCCGCCGGCTGCCGTAGATAGACGCGCAACGCCCGCTCTGGCCTCCGTGAGACTGCCCTAGTCCTCCGATTTATCCAGGTGGACCAGCTTCAGGGTGGCAGGGTGCTTGGGAGTGCCGTCCGGATTGCACTCGTACTGCAACATCTCGTGCTGCTCGGCGACCTCCTCGGGCTCGCCCTCGCCGTCGTCCGCCAAGAGGTCGAGCACGTTGGGATTGCACGCGCCGTCGGCACCCCCGAAGCGGTGCTGGGTTTCGGTTTCGATCACCTTGCGGACCAGCAGGGAGTCGGCGGCCGGGTAGGAATCGCTGCCGGCGATCACCACCTGGTAGCCCCAGTCCGTGGGGTCGCCGGGCCCCAGCGCCTTGCGGTCGACCGTGGCCGAGATGGAGCGGCCGGAGCCTCGCACCCGGGCGGGGATGACGATCGCGTCCTTGAGCGCCGCCGCCTTGGCCGCCACCTCGCTCCTGACCCGCGAGGCCGGCAGCGGCGACAGGATGATGCAGCGGTCCCATCCATCCTCGGGCGCGAACTGGATGCCCAGCCCGGGAAGGCCGGCGGTGATGCCAGGCTTCCAGCCGGCGGTCTTCTCGCCGGCGCCCGAGGTCCCGGCGCCGGTCTTGCCCGCCTTGCCGCCGGTCGTCTTCTTGGCTGCCGGCTTCTCGGTGGCGGTCTTGTCGCCCGTGGCCGTGGGTGTCTCCGGCGAGCCTGCCGGTGGCTTGCCCGCAGCCTGGTCCGCGGAGGTCTCGGCTGGCGCGGCATTGTCGGCGGGGGCGGGGGCCGCCGCCGTCTCTTCTGCCGGCTTGCCGGCGGCGTCCTTGCCGGTGGCCGTGGCCGCCTTGCCGGCGCCCGACTTGTCGGCGCCCGGCGGCTTCCTGCCGGGCCTCCCGGCCCCCGGCTTGGCGCCGCCGGCCTTCTTCTGGGGATGGGTCTGGATGAAGACGAACACCATCTGCAACGAGAAGCCGCTGCCTGTCTTCCACGGGTCCTCGAGCTTGGCCGCCAGCTCGACGTCGAGGTCCACCTTGTCGCCGTGCGCCTTGAGGGTGAAGCCGGTCAGGTCGAACGATCCCGGCTTGTAGACCGGATCGGTCGGGTAGGTGTACTTGCCAGGGCCGTTGTCGTCGTCCTTGGCGTCCTTGAACGAAACCTTCTGAGCGTGCGCCGCCGGGCTGGCAAGAGCGAGCGCCAATCCCAGAGCCGCCAAGCAACCCCCCACCCGCCGCCCGACATCGCGCATCTGAAATCTCCCTCCTACCGTGCGTCCAGCGTATACATGGATAGAGACAGGATATCCGAGGACGGGTGCCCGGCGTTCTCGGTCTCGCCCCGGGCGTTCGCTGACCAAACGGGGCAGCGGCGGCTGGAGAGCTGACGGCCGTAGTGGGAGGACGGAGGGCCGCTGGGCACGGGGTCCCTGGACTGCGACTCTGGGAGGCGAGGCAAGAACCCCCCGATCTCGGCACGTCCCCTCGGCGAGCCTTCAGGTCGCAGTCCAGGGACCCCGTGCCCGTCCTGCGGCCCGGCCGGGGGGCGCCCCCGGAGGCGTGCGTGTTAACGTTTGGGACTGGAACGGCGAGCCGGCCCCGGGCCGGCCTTGGACAGTCCTTTGGGAGGGCGCCCTGGATGGCTGAAACCCCAGCAACCCCAGCAACCCCTGCGACCGCGGCGACCGCGGCAACCGCTGTCACCCCTGCAGGCCGAGGCAGCAAGGGCGCCGCCCACGTCGGCGTGGTCGGCCTGGGGCGGATGGGCCGCAACCTCTTCCGCCTGCTCTACGACAGCGAGGACGTGCGGCTCGTGGCAGTGAGCGACCCCGCGGACCGCGCGGCGCTGGCCTACCTGCTGCGCTTCGACACCATCCTCGGGCGCTTTCCGGCCCCGCTCGCGGTCGATGGCGACGTGCTGCGCGCCGGCGGACACGAGGTGCGGCTGTTGACGGGCAAGGCACCGGGCGAGATCCCCTGGGGCGACCTGGGTATCGACACGGTGGTCGAGGCGCGGTCCGGCAGCCGCACCCGGGCCGAGCTGGAACGCCATCTCGCGGCCGGCGCCCGCCGCGTCCTGCTCTGCTCGCGGCCCGCCGAACCGCCCGACTTCACGGTGGTGATGGGGGTCAACGACGGCGGGCTGCGCCGCGAGCACCGCATCGTTTCCGGCGCCTCCGCCACGGCCCAGGCCGCGGCGCCCACCGCCAAGATCCTGCTCGATGCCTTCGGCATCCGGCGCGCCTTCATGACCGCCATCGACGCCTACACCGACGAGCAGCACCTGGCCGACATGCCCGCCAAGGACCCGCGCCAGGGGCGTGCGGCCGCCGAGAACATCATCCCGCAGCAGACCGGCGATGCCGAGGACGTGGTCGCCGTGCTGCCCGAGCTGCGCGGCAAGCTGAGCGGCCTCGCCATGGACGTGCCGGTGGCCAACGGCTCGGTGGTGGATCTGGTCTGCTGGCATGACCGCCCGGTGACCGTCGAGGACGTGAAGCGGGTGGTGCGCGAGGCCGCCGCCACGCCTCGCTTCAAGGGCATCGTCGATTACGAGGACAACCCCATCGTCTCGTCCGACGTGCAGCACACCGCGGCATCGGGCATCTTCGACAGCCTGGCCACCATGGTGCTGGCGGGCAACGTGTCCAAGACACTCACCTGGTTCGACAACAGCTGGGGGTACGCTCACCGGCTGATCGACCTGATCCGGCGTTGCCACGAGATCGACGCCCAGGAGCCCGGACCATGACCAAGATCGGCATCAACGGCTTCGGCCGCATCGGCCGCAGCGTGTTCCGCGTCCTCTCCGACCGCCGAGACCTCGAGGTGGCAGGGATCAACGACCTGTTCGAGAACCGGCAGCTGGCCTACCTGTTGAAGCACGACACGGTCATGAGGACGTTCGGCCGCGAGGTGACCTTCGACGACGAGGCCATCTACGTGGACGGCAGGCGGACCGTCATGACGGCAGAGCGCGATCCGGGGGCGATCCCGTGGGGCGAGATGGGGGTCGACGTGGTGATCGAGTCGACCGGGGTGTTCACCAGCCGCGAGCAGATCGCCAAGCACCTGTCCGGCGGCGCCAGGAGGGTGATCCTGACCGTGCCGGCCAAGGACGAGATCGACGCCACCGTGGTGATGGGGGTCAACGACAGCGGCCTGCGGCCCGAGCATCGCCTGGTGTCGAACGCCTCTTGCACCACCAACTGCCTGGCGCCGCTGGTCAAGATCCTCGACGACCGCTTCGGCATCGAGGAAGGCTTCATGACCACCGTCCACGCCTACACCAACGACCAGCGGCTGGCCGACTGGCCGCACAAGGACCTGAGGCGCAGCCGCGCCGCGGCCGAGAACATCATTCCCACGACCACCGGCGCGGCGCGCACGGTTGGCAAGGTATTGCCACACCTCAAGGGTAAGCTCGACGGCATGTCGCTGCGCGTGCCGGTGCCTGACGGCTCGATCGTCGACTTCACCGTGCGGCTGCGCGAGCGTCCCGATGCCGCGGCGGTCAACGGGGCGGTGCGGGAGGCCGCGGCCGGGCCGCTGCGGCGGATCGTCGAATACAGCGAGGCGCCGCTGGTGTCCTCGGACATCCTCGGCAACCCGCATTCCTCCATCTTCGACGCTCTGTCCACCACGGCGCGCGGCGACGGGTTCGTGGAGGTGGTGGCGTGGTACGACAACGAATGGGGCTACTCGAACCGGGTGGTGGACCTCATCGACCGGCTGATGGAGGTTGACGCCGGTCGCTGATGGCCAGACGCATCGGGATCCTGACCGGCGGCGGCGATGTGCCGGGCCTCAACATGGCCATCAAGGGCTTCGTTGGCCGCATGGAGGAGGCGGGCTACGAGGTCCTCGGCTTGCGGCGCGGCTGGGCCTCGCTGCTCAACGTCATCCCGTCGTCCGGCGCCGACAACTCGGCATGGCTGGTGCCGCTGACCCGCGCCAACACCCGCACCATCGACCGCAGCGGCGGCACGGTGCTGCACACCTCGCGCATCAACCCGGCGATGATGAAGCGCGAGAGCGTTCCGGAACACCTGCGGGGCCGGGAGAGCGGCACCGACGCGAGCGGCCGGCTGGACCTGACCAGCGTCGCGCTCGAGGTGCTCGAGTTCCTGGGTCTCGAGGCGCTGGTTGCCATCGGCGGCGACGGCACCCTCTCCTTCGCCTGCCGGCTGCACGAGGAAGGGGTGCCCGTGGTCGGGGTGCCCAAGACCATGGACAACGACGTCTTCGGCACCGAGTACTGCATCGGTTTTTCGACGGCGGTGACCCGCGCGGTCAACTTCATCCACGACCTCCGCACCGCCGCCGGCTCGCACGAGCGGTTCCTGGTGGTGGAGCTGTTCGGCCGTTACTCCGGCGAGACCTGCCTGCTCAGCTCGTATCTTGCAGGCACCGACCGCGCGCTGATCGCCGAGGTGCCGTTCGAGCCGGCGGCGATCGTCGAGCTGCTGGCGGCGGACAAGCGGAGCAACCCCAGCAACTACGCGGTGGTCGCCATCTCCGAGGGGGCCTATCCGGTGGGCGGCATTCCCATCGAGAGCGGCGAGGCCGACGTCATCGGCAATCGCGAGCTCGGCGGCATCGGGCGGTTGCTGCGCCACGAGCTGCAGCGGACGACCGGCGACCGGGTCATCTATCAGCGGCTGGGCTACCTGATGCGCTCGGGGCCGCCGGACGCGCTCGACCGCCTGGTGGCCAGCAACTTCGCCAGCCTGGCCGCCGACCTGGTGCTGGCCGGAGAGACGGGCCGCCTGGTCGCCATCCTCGGCGGCCGCTACAGCACGGTGCCCATCGGCACCGCTTGCTCCGGCAGCAAGCAGGTCGACGTCGAGCGCTTCTACGACCGCGCCGCCTACCGCCCCAAGATCGTCGGCGTGCTGGACCTGCCGATGTTCCTGCATTGAACGGGCGGACCAGGCGGCTCAGGGTCACGGAGGCTCCCAGGTGCCGCGTTCGCGGCGCGCGGCGCCGGCAGGCCGATCAGGCTGTCCGGCCGGCGAGCTCCAGCTCGTAGGTGAAGCCCAGGTCCCGTACCGCGTCGCGGCGCAGGCGGCATGGGCGGCCGAGCAGGCGCGACTCGCACCAGCCCTCGGCATCGGGTTGCGAGAGGAAGTAGCCGTTCGGGCCGAGGTGGTGGATGCCCAGCTCGATCGCTTTCCCGCGCCTGCCGCGCACGTCGACCAGCCAGAGCTCCGGGACGCCGGCCTTGGCATAGAGGGGCGGCAGGCGGCGGCGGTCCTTCCCCTGGGAGCTGTCGCTGATGACCTCGACGACCAGATCGGGAGCGCCTTCGAACTCTATGTACGAGTCGGGCTCCCCACTGGCGACCGGAACTCGGAGCACACGACCGGTCTCGAGCGAGTCCCAGAGCACTGCCAGGACATCGGGCTCGACGGACAGGTCGGCATCTACCGAGACCACGCGCGTGCAATCGACGAACACGGCGCCGCGGCCGCTGCCAACCACCGCGTCGTGCAGACGGGCCGTGATGGCGGTCTTCACGGTCCCATGCTTGAAGAGATTCTCGGGGCTCAGGTCGATCTCCAGCTCTCCGGCAAGGAAATCGATGCGACCGTGCTCGGGGAAGGAATCGCTCCAGCTCCAGCGGCGGAACCCTTCCAGCGTGTCCACCCCCGGCGGGATGCGGAGCGTCTCTAATCCGATTGACGGATTCCAGTCCATTTCCTGATCCTCCTCCTTGTCTTCTTTCTCTATAGACGGATTCCGCTTCATGCGCTGAACCTCCTACCTGACATCGTACTCTCAGGTGGCAGGCGTGGCCAACTGCGCGGGGACCGACGGGACCGACATGAAGCAGCGGGACCGGCACGAGCGGCTCGATCGGTGGCCCCGGCGCAAGCCGCCGCCCGAAAGCCCCCGCTCGCAAGCCGCCGAGCCGGCGCCGGACGTATAGTCAGCAGGTGGGCCTCGACGGTCCGCTCGCGGCTCCCGCGGTGGCGAGGGCCGTGTTGCCAAGGAGGCGGCGATGTTGCGATCGAACGTCCGGATGAGCGCTTTGAGTATCACGACGCTGTTACTGCTGCTCGCGGCGGTGGCGGTCTGGGCCGCCGCGTCGGCCGGGGTGTCGCGGGGGCGGGATGCCGCGCCCGAGGCGGGGAAGGCCGGCGGTGGCGGACCGGTGGTGGTCGAGCTGTTCACCTCGCAGGGCTGCTCGAGCTGTCCGCCCGCCGACCGCCTGCTGTCGCGCCTGAAGCGCGACAAGCGCTGGGCCGGCACCGTCATCCCGCTGGCCTACCACGTGGACTACTGGAATCACCTGGGCTGGAGCGATCCGTTCTCCTCCTCCCGCTGGTCGCAGCGCCAGATGGGCTACGCCCAGGTCTTCCATTCCGACCGGATCTATACCCCGCAGCTGGTGGTCAACGGCCGCACCGAGACCGTCGGCTCGGAGGAGGCCCAGGTGATGCGCCGCATCCGGGACGCGCTCGCCGCCCCGGCCGTCGCCCAGGTGAGCCTGGCGACACCGGTCGAGGGCACCGCCGCCGGCGCCGGCCCCGGGGCGACCGGCGCCCCTGGCGCCCCTGGCGCCAGAATCACCGTGACCGCCCGGCTGTTGCGGCCGGTCTCCGGCACCGGCCCGGACGTCTGGGTGGCGCTCACCGAGAGCGGCCTGACGACGGCCGTGGGCGCGGGCGAGAACGCCTCGGCGACGCT
>DATKFK010000061.1:0-6693 GCA_035544375.1 Thermoanaerobaculia bacterium | reverse complement strand
AAAGAATGGATTAATCGATCGACGGACCTCATCGGCGAACCAGTTCGCCGCCTTCGTCGCAAGAACAATAAGGCGATGGCACTCGGCGACCCAATTGTCATAGGCGTTTACAAGTTCTTGGTGTCGCTGCTGATCCCACCCAGGTACGGCCGTGTAAAAGCGCTCAGCGATGTACGATTCTTTATCCGGACTTAGAGAAGAATGGAGGAGGAAGTGCTGCGCCGCTGCATGAAGAGCTCGGGCTAGTGTCTGCAATGCCCTATCGAGATCGGGAAACCGACCGGTCAGCACTGCTCCCATTACGCGATGGAGGAGGCTCTCGGCGTTTGCAGGGAGATCAGCAGGCCATCGAGGCGTAGGCGCAAGAGCCCAACTAGTCCAAATGTTCCACTGCGGTAGCCGACATGATTCAACGGCTGCGTCAACGAGGAGTGCATACTCGAGTTCGGCCGCCTGATCTACTAGGGAAGGTGTGCCGGATCCCAAGCTGTCTTGCACCCACAGCTCGTGATCTGTCTTAATTTGATGCAAGCGCTCCACTGGATAGTCTGCTTCAGCCTTGTCAATGAGCGTATGGTCGTTTGGGCAAAGAAGGATTAGGTTGTGATAGCGATCACGCTCCTCTGGCAGCATTGTACTCATTCCACGGGGACTGTCGGGTGTCTCACCTACGATATGCGCATGTTCGCCAATGATTAGCGATGAGGACTGGGTGGATTGTGTTAACTCGCACCGACAGATTGAGCAGCGGCTCGCGGCCCTACCCCATAGAAGCTTAATATCTACTTGGCGCATCCTCAGCCTCACTATTTCCGATCGAGCTAGTGGGGCGCCCCTTAGTACATGTCTTCGCAGCTGATGGCGGTGTGTGCATTGCTGTGAAGTCGCGGCCGGAGAAGCCTAGCGGAAGCCGCTCGACAGTGGAGTCGAAGGTCTGCGGTTGTAGAGACACCTTTGCTGCTTTCTTGGCCGCCACTCCAGTTAACCACCGGTGCCGCGCAGGTGAGGGGGAACGACACGGATGGAAGCGATGGTCCTGGGGCATCCGGTGGCGCCATTTAAGCTTTATCATAGGACCGGACCTTGATACTTCGCAACCTTATTGCCGAGTGGCTCTATGTGCGTAGCCTCACCTGAACGGGAAACGTTACGTCCGGGAGGGGAACACGCTCAGGGTGCGAGCGCCATCCGCGAGCCTGCGGCGCTATACAGAGGAAGGAGGACGAGCGCTAGCTCGACGGCGGCGCGAAGTGCGCATGGAGCGCTTCGCTTGGGTAGGAAGGAATGCTTGCCGCCAGGCCGGCTCGCTGGCAGGCCCGGGCGGCGAGCGGTCAGGTCACCAGGAATCCCGCGTCCAGAGCAAGCCTCGCCCGAGGCAGCGGTAGGCGTCGGATGCTTCCTCGATGATCGGGTCCAACGACTCTAGGAGCCCGTGTGTGAAGATGGCCACAAACTCGGCGCCGTCCTCGCCTACCAGATGGACCAAGCCGTGGTAGGCGATCACGACGCCACACGGCGCCGCTAGCTGCCCGTTCTCGGTCAGTCGGTAGCGCAGGAACCCTTCGCCGAGTTGCTTGGTCTGGAATTCAGCGGAGAGCACGTCAACGGTCACGGTGTCGAAGAGGCCCATGGCTACTCACCCTCCTGCGTCGGAGCGCCGGGAGCTGCCGGGGAGAGGCCGTAGATCCGCATCAGCTCGCGGACCTGGGCCAGGGCGCCGTCGTCGAACGGCGGGCGGCCGGCGAAGGCGTCGAAAACCAGCCCTTCGAGCAGGGCGCCGAGGGAGACGTCGCGCAGCTCGGCAATTGCCTTGAGCACCTTGACCAGGCGCCGTTCCATGCGCACCCCGGTTTGCACGCGGTCCAGGTTGGGGTGCAGGGTCATGCGAGCCTCCCTTCGATCGCGGCGGCCAGGGCGCGCACCTTGCGACCCACCTTGCCGGCGAACCTGGCCAGCCGCTCGTCCGACTCGTCCAAGGAGCACTCCTTGGCCGAGCGCCGGATGACGTGGAGCAGGTAGCCGCCGGTGTGGCGGAGATCGGCGGCGACAGCGCGCAGCTCGGCACGGGTGACGGACCCTTCGCCGCCCAGGTCGCGGCTCGTCTCGACTGCCAGGTCGTAGAGCACGCGGCCCATGTGGCGCACGGCTTCCCTGTCGGTCGGGTCGTCAAAGAGTTGCAGCGTGGTTTCCCGGAACGAATCGGACTCGTTCCAAGGCGGGTTAGACTTCGTGTAGCTCGGCATGAGGCTCGTTCTCCTGTCGGGTTAGGCGTCGGTTGGGGCTGTACTCCCCGGCCGGCGCCGCTTGGTAGCGAAATGGGGCGGCACGTTGCCGCCCCGCCGTGTTCTCAGGGCTTGTGGATGGGTATCACCTCCGCCAGCTTCCGGCGGGTCATGGCAGCATCGATGCCGCCGGACACCAGGTCGGCGGCGGCGCGCAAGGGATCGTCGCCGAGGTGCGCATAGCGCTGGGTGGTGCTTGTCGAGAGATGGCCGAGCGCGGCGCCGATCACGGGGAGGCCGAGATGGGCGGCGACGCCTGCTGACGCCCAACTGTGGCGCAGGTCGTGGATGCGGACGCCTACCAGGCCAGCGCGCTTGCAGAGTCGCGCCCATGCCTTGTCAATTCCCACCAGCGGGGCGCCAGGGCGATCACCAGGGCAGACGTAAGGGTTGCCCTCGACTCGGGGCGCCTGGGCCAGCAGCTTGAGCGCACGGCCGCCTAGCGGCACGGTCTTGCGCCCGGTCTTGCTGTCGGGTAGGTGGATGCAGCCGCGCTCGACGTCAACGTACTCCCACTTGAGCGTCAGCACTTCGGTACGGCGCATGCCGGAGAGCGCGAGCAACCGCACCGCGAGGATGGTGCCGGCAAGCTGCGAGCCGTCGCGCTCGGCTTCGGCGAGCGCGTCACCCAACCGGCCCTTCTCCTCCTCAGACAGGAACCGCTCGCGGCGCTGCTCGCGGTACTTCTGGATGTACCGGACCGGGCTCGAGCCCGGCGGGCGCATCCCCCATCGCTCGGCCAGGACCATCATGGCGGAGACGACGGCGATAGCTCGATTGCCGGTGACCGCCTTTGCACGCAGCTTCCGGTGCAGGGCTTCCACGTCGGCGCGCGTCACCTCGGATACCTTGAGGTGCCCGAGCGCCGGGAGGATGTGCCGGTCGAGCAACCCACGGAACTCGATCACGCTGCGCGGCTTGCCCTTGGGGATCAGGTGCCGCTCCATGTACAGCTCGGCAAGCTCGGCGACGCTGGCGGCTTGCCGCTCCTTCTTGCGGTCGGTCACAGGATCGGCGCCGTGGCTCACCTCGGCGAGCAGATCCTTGGCTCGCTCGCGGGCCTGGTCGGGCGTGAGGACACCATGGACACCGAGCGTGAGCCGCCGGGATCGGCCCTGCCGGTTGCGGAACTGCACGATGTAGCTCTTCCGGCCGCTCGGCTTCACCCGCAGTCCGAAGCCGGGCAGCTCGCGGTCCCATCGCACCACGTCCCTGCCGGCCGCGGGCCTTGTCGCGTCTACGGTGCGCTTGGTGAGCCTGGACATAGGGGGCGTTCCTCCCTGCTTACCCGGTTGCTTACCCGAAGGTCGGAATCAGGTAAGCAGGGGGTAAGCACGCGGCATCGATTTCAGAGGTAGTCTACAGCAAGCAGCGGTAGAAAGCCAGTTTGCAAGAGCCTGCACTACGTAGCTTTGCGTGTCTGGAAGTGAGTCAGAAAACTACTACCAACAAACTACAGATCTGTAGGTTGGGGGTTCGACTCCTCCTGGGTGCACCACCCCTTTTCTACTTTCCCCTACTCGCAGCTACGTTTCCAAGTCCTTCTGTCATAGGCCTTTCCGCGCTACAATACTGGCGTCAACCGGGGTTTTCGCTCCCGCAGGGTTCCCATAGGGTTCCCAAAATTCTGAGCGTCTGATCGCCCAAGCCGACCCAGGCCGCGGCCGACCTCGGAGAGATCGTCCGCGGCAAGTACGCCCACCGTCTCGGCGAGTCGACCAACATCGTCGTTCTTGACCCCCAGGTGGCCAAGCCTGGAATACTACCTGGCGCGCATCTACGAGAACCCCGCCGCGGCCTGGAACCGCCTTGCAGAAGCTCTGGACCGTGCCGGAATCGAGAAAGCCGCGCTCACGCTTGAGCGCCGCCCGGCCGACCTAGGGCGCCTCCTTGGTCACGGTCTCGGCCGGTTTGAAACCACATCTCGCCGTGAGGCGCTCGCCGCCACGCCCGCGGCCGCGAGCGAGCTCCGCGGGCTGGCGACCGCCTCAGCTGCCGTCGATGCCCACCGTGCAAGGATTGACGGTCTCACCCACACCATCGAAGTCAGCGGCCGGCATGCTGAGGACATCGCCGCTACTCTTCGACAGCTGCCCGACCTCGATGGCCTACGGCAAGACCTCCTGCGGGCCGGGCGCGCGCTTGGGACCGCCTCCGTCAATGCGCTCTCTGCAGCGACCGTTCGTGTCTTCGAGGCGACCACCCGCCTGGTCGCCCGCGCCTTCGGGCATCATCACGACCGCGGCTTCGGCCCCGGCGACGACGGCCTCGGCCTCGGACGCTGAGCCGCTCGTTGCATGGTCGACGACGCTGCCGCTGCCAGCCGCCAGCTGGTCGCCAGGGGGCTTCGCCCACCGGCCGCTCGGCGCGGCCAGCGGTCCGGGCTGCACGGGGAGGTATACTCCTCGAGGTGAGGTTTGAATGGGACGATGAGAAGGAGGAAGCGAACCTTGGCAAGCATGGGGTTTCCTTTGCCGAAGCAGCTACGGCCTTGCGCGACTCCCTCGCGGCCACGGTGAGTGACCCGGACCATTCAGAGATGGAACATCGTTTCCTGACGTTTGGTGTCTCGGCTGATGGCCGCCTTCTGGTCGTGGCCCACACGGAACAAGAGGAAGTTCTCCGCATCATCAGTGCGCGCTTGGCCACCGGGCCGGAGCGAAAGATCTATGAAGAGGGCTAAGCCCGAAGGCAACGATTGGCTACGTCCGGAGTACAGGCGCTCGGACCTCGGAGAGATCGTCCGCGGCAAGTACGCCCACCGTCTCGGCGAGTCGACCAACATCGTCGTTCTTGACCCCCAGGTGGCCAAGGCATTCCCCAACGACGACGCTGTGAACACGGCGCTCCGGGGCCTGCTGGACCTCGCGCGCTCCTCGGTACGTGTGCCGAAGCGCTCGACGCGGGAGGCAGCGAAGCGCGCTCGAGGGAACTAGCGCAACCGCGCGGCCAGAACGGGCGTAGTTGTCTCCCGGAGAAGCCCTTCTCTCTGCGCGGGTATGCCCAGGGGGTTCCCACCCCAAAATCTGCGCCGCTAAACCACGGTTACTGAGTCACTTACGATCACTGGTACTCAGACTACGAATCTGTAGGTTGGGGGTTCGACTCCGGGGATTGGACCCCCGACCGACGCCTACCCGGCAGGGAGGACAGGCCACCATGCACAGGCTCCGATCAGTCCACCCCGCCCCCCTGAAACGAATCCGATACGTTCCGGGAAACCACCCTTCAGCTGCTGGACGACCCGGACGACCGGAAGCGGTTCCGCCTTAGGATGAGTGGTACCCAGATACGGGACGGGAGCCCCAGCAGGGGTCGTTTCCATATCAGGACATCACCGGCAGGCTGACGGACCTGCTGGTCTCGACCTGCTGCTGGTGGAGCAGGACCGGGGTTTCCGGCTGCAGCACCAGGCTGAGGAAAATTCCATCCTCCTCGAAGATCAAACCGCGCTGCTTGAGGAAGGCGACGTCCGCCGTGACTTCCCTCTCCGGCACGCCGTCGAGCTTTTCGATCAGATGCGCTATCCGCTGCTGGTTGTCGAGCAACGCCAGGATCTTCCAGGCGGTCGGTGAGAGCTGATGCTCGACCACCGACCCGGACCGCGAGTCGTATACCACCTTGGCGCCGCGGCGCTCCTTGATGGTCAACTCCGGCTTGACCCGCCGGTCGCGCTGCTGGTAGCGGACCTGCCAGTGCGCGATGCGCTCGCGGAGCTTGCCGAGCCAGCGCGCGGTATTGCCGATGTACGCCGCCTGGTAATCCTCGTCGGCGAAGTAGTAAGCGAGGTCTTCGAGCTCGCTTGCCGGGAAAGGGTAGAGCATCTCGTACCACTTGTACGGCTTCAGCTTGAGGCCGTACTCCTTGGCCAGCGTGAAATAGGGGCTGAAGCGGTCGAAACGGATCGGATAGGCGCCGCTCGGCGGCTCGAGATGGACGAGCAGCGGCAGGTCGTCGTAGTACTTCCGGTAGACCTCCTCCGGTTCGGTGGGAAAGCCGACCAGCAGGTTCCACAACGCCCTGATGCCATAGCGCTGGCAGCGCTTGAGGAATTTGAGATTCTGAAACGAGGTCGTCCCTTTGCGCATCAGTTTGAGCGAGCTCGTCGCCAGCGCCTCGATACCCGGCTGAATCCTGGTCACGCGCGCCTGCGCCAGCACCGCCACCTCGTGCTCCTTGAGGTCGGCCTTGATTTCGTAAAATAGGTAGTTCCCTTCCGGCGTTTCCAGGTACGGCAGGACGCTCGTGAGGTATTCGCGCGGCAGGATGTTGTCGACGGACTTGAACTCTGGGGCTCGCGCGCCGTAACGCTGGAACAGCCCATGCAAGAGATCGAGGGCCTTCTCCGGCGGCAGCGCACGGTAGGCCATGGTGACGCCGTTGAGACCGCAGAAGGTGCAGTGTGAACGCT
>DATKFK010000060.1:0-5617 GCA_035544375.1 Thermoanaerobaculia bacterium | reverse complement strand
ATCGAGCGAGTCTTCAATGCCTCGCGCGACCGCGTGTGGCGAGCCTTCACCGAACCCGAGTCGATCGCCCAGTGGTGGGGCCGCGGCAACAAGCTGGTCGTCGAGCGGATGGAGGTCGAGCGCGGCGGCCACTGGCGGTTCGTCGAGCACGCCGCGGACGGCGTCCATGGCTTCGAGGGCCGCTACCGCGCCGTGACGCCGCCGGAACGCCTCGCGCAGACGTTCGAATGGGACGGCATGCCGGGCCACGTCGCGGTCGAGACCGTGACCTTCGAGGACCTTGGCGACGGCCGCACCAAGGTCGTCACGCACGTGCTGTTCCACACCACCGAAGAGCGCGACGGCATGCTGAAGTCGGGAATGGAGCAGGGCCTCGAGCAGAGCTACGCCGCTCTCGACAGGCTGCTCGGTCAAGGGAAAGCCTGATGCTCGAACGACGACGGTGATGCGGTGACCCGATTCCTCCGCCGGTGGGCCGAATGGGCCGTATCGCGCCCCCGCCTCGCGATCGGCACGGTCGCCGCGCTTACGCTGCTCGCCGCGCCGGGCCTGCTGCGGCTCAGGGTGCGGACGGACGGCCGGTCGCTGGCGCCGCCCGGCGACCACGCGGTGCTCTTCGACGCCGAGGTCCACGATCACTTCGGACTGAGAGACCCGATCATCGTCCTGATCGAGACCGGAGACCCGGCCGGGATCTACAATCCGGCGACCCTGACGCGGCTCCGCGATCTCGACGCGGCGCTCGCCAAGCTCCCGGGAATCGGCCCCCAAAACGTGATCAGTCTCGCCACGGAGAGGCGGGACCGCCTCTATCCCAACTCTCTCGTCTTCCGGCCGTTCCTCGATCCACTCCCCGCCACGCCCAGGCTCCTCGCGCTGTTGCGCTCGGACGTCGAGGCGATGCAGATCCTGAAGGGTACCCTGGTCGCCGCCGATGGCCACGCCGCCGCCATCCTGGTCGGCGTCGAATTCGTCCGCGGCCAGGATCTCGCGGCAACCGATCGCACCACGATCTACCGCCAGATCGCCGGCACCGCGAAGGCTTTCGCGACACCGGCGGACCGGATCTACGTCGTCGGCGCCCCGGTGGCCGAGGCCCTGCTCGGCAGCTACCTCGATCGCGACCTGCGGCTGATGCTGCCGCTCGCGATCGCCCTGATCGCGGCGGTGATGTGGCTGGGCTGCCGCCGCCCGTGGGGAGTCGTCATCGGGCTGGGCGAGGTCGCCTGCTGTCTCGTGTGCACGTTCGGGCTCATGGGATGGGCAGGAGTGCCGATCTACCTGACGACCTACCTGCTGCCGGTCATCGTCACCACGGTGGGGGTGGCGGACGAGATCCACCTGATGTGGCGCTACCAGGGGGTGCTCGCGCGCACCTCTCCCGGCGAGGCGCATCCGGCCGCCGTGCGCACCACCCTCCGCGAGGTGATGCGGCCGGTCGCGCTCTCCTCGCTCGCGGCGCTGGTCGCCTTTGCGTCCTTCCTGTCCTCCGCGATCGATCCGGTCCGGTTCTTTGGCCTCTTCGCCGCTTTCGGCATGCTGGTCTGCATCGTCTACGCCCTGACGGTGGTCCCGGCGGCCCTCGCCCTGCTGCCGCCGGACGCGCTGCGGCATCCGGGCTCCCCGGGCAGGACGGCGACACCCCTCGTCCGTCTCACCGCGCCTCTTCTAAGCCGCCCCGGCGCGACCCTGGCCGCGTTGGGGTTGGCGACTTTGGCGCTGGGCGCCGGCATCTCCAGGCTCTACGTGCAGGACAGCTGGATCGGCTCCTTCGCCCCGGGAAGCCCGCTGCGGGTGGCGACCGACCGCGTCGACTCGCGGATGAACGGGACCCACATCCTGCTCGCGCACCTGGCCTTCGATGGGCCCGCCACCAGGAGCCCGCGCGTGCTCTCGCGCCAGGGGCCGCTGCTCGACCCGGGAGCGCTCGACGCGATCGGCCGCTTCGAAGGCTTCATCGCCAGCCAGCCGCAGGTGGGCGGCGTCCTCGGCCCCTACGGTCAGCTGGCGACGGTCGCCTACCTGTGGAACGGGCGCCGGCCCGGCACCCGGGCGATCCCGCGCGACCCGGAGCACGTCGACCGCCTGCTGCGCTTTCTCGACCGCATTCGCGGCCGGCGCCGCCGGCTCGAGACGATCGACTCGGACCTCCGCCGCACGCTGATCACCATCTTTCTCAAGCACGCCAATTACCGCGAGACCGCAGGGTTGATGAGCGCCCTGCGCCGCTACGAGCGGGAGCAGCTCGCACCGCTCGGGGCACGGCTCGATTTCGCCGGCGACGTGGCGGTGAGCCAGGCCATGATCCCGGCCATCGTCAGCAGCCAGGTCGCCTCCCTGGCGCTCGCGCTTGCCGGTTCCTTCGCGGCGGTGTGGATCCTCTACCGATCCCTTTGGGTCGCGGTCTGCTGCAGCCTGCCGTCGGCGCTCGCGGCGCTATGGATCTTCGGCACCATGGGCTGGGCCGGCATCCCGCTGGGCGTGGCCACCTCGATGTTCAGCGCGATCACCCTGGGCATCGGCGTGGATTACGCCGTGCACTTCATGGAGCGCTATCTCGCCGCCGCCGAGGGCGCCGACCCCGTCCGCTACGCCATCCGGATCGTCGGGCCCGAAATCGCCGCCGACACGCTGGCGGTCTCCCTCGGCTTCGGCCTCCTCGCCCTCTCGCAGGTCCCCACCATCGCCCGCCTGGGCCTCCTGGTCTGCGTCGCTCTCCTCGCCAGCTGCCTGCTGACCCTCCTCGGATTGGGGGCGCTGCTGGCGCTCAGCCGCCGCCGCACGCTCGATCCGCGCCTGGCCCTTTAGCTCAGTCGTCGCCGCCTGCCGCCTCGGCCGCCTTCTCGTAGAGCAGCAGCGGCAGGGCCAGCAGCATCGGCGGATCGAAGGGGTCCGGAGGGTGAAATCGCAGGCACTGTGCCCGAGGCGGCCCCGAGTCGAAGCTCAGCGGCCCGCATCCGGCCACGGCCCGCACCGCGCTGCCGCCGATCAGGATGTCCAGCGGCGGCGCATCCGCATCCAGGGCGACGGCGAACAGGAAGGCGGTGCCGCCGTTCGGCGCCGCCACGCGGAACTCCCGCTGCGCGCGGTCGAGCAGGACCGCGCACGACAGCGGGCGGCCCTGCGGGATCGGCGTCGAGAACAGCCCGGCGAAGACGACCTGGTCCGGGTTCTGGCGCTCGACGCTGGCCGCGAGCACCGGCGCTCCCGCCGGCAGGGCGCAGGACGACGCCGCCTGCAGCAGCGTCGCCAGGTCGGGATAGAAGCTTTGGCCGAGCTGGCGGAAGCGCCCGGGCGGCAGGCCGACCATCTGGGTGAAGCGGGAGGAGAACGTGCCCAGGCTGGAGTAGCCGACCCGGAAGCAGACGTCGAGGATGCTGTCGTCGGTGGCGACGAGGAGCCGCTTGGCCGCCTCGATCCGCAGCGCCCCCAGGAAGCGGGCGGGCGACACCCCGGTGTGCTCGCGGAAGGTGCGGAGGAAGTGGTACGGGCTCATGATCGCCACTTCCGCGAGCTGCCCAAGATCGATGTCCTCGGTCAGCCGCTCCCGCATGTAGGGCAGTACCTTCAAGATTGCCCGCCGGTGGCTCTCCTGAGTCGCCGACGGCGCATCCTGCTGCGCCGTTGTCATCGCGAGGCTCCTTCCCGCCATTGTCTCTCCGAAATTAGCAATTTTCAAGAAAGCCTCGGCCGCTCGCCGGGCCTACAGTAGGTGCCAACAGCAGCTATTGCCGAGCTCTAAAAAGGAGAACGGACATGTTGAAGAAGTGCCTGCTGGTCCTGGCCGTCCTGGCCATGGCGGTCGGCCCGGTCCTCGCCGAGCAGCCAGCCGCCAAGCAGTCCGCCGAGTTCCCCGCGCCCTCGGTCTGGACGCTCAACTCGCGGCCCGCGTTCAACGTCACCGTCGGCGACCGCGTCGAGGTCGTGACCTGCAACGCCCAGCTGCACCTGCGGACGGGCAAGCCGTACGTCGCGGCCAACGGCATGCGCCGGGTCGACCTCGAAATCATCGACTGGAAGGCCGACGGCTACTCCGATCTCCTCGGCGGCGAGCTGCATTTCCGGATGCAGAAGGGCATGCCGACGCACGACACCAGCTTCGTGCAGTCCTACCAGGCGTGGAACCCCGAGCGCCCCATGGACTTCCCGGCCCAGGCCCAGTTCGCCATGCCGTACGAGCTCGAGACCCCGTTCGGCAACATCACCGGCCTCTACGGCCTGACCTCGGGCTCGATCACGCAGTTCCCGCCGGCGCCCCACTCCATCTTCACGATGAAGAAGGGCGACACGGCGAAGCTCGTCGCGGCCCTGATGCCCGCGTCGCTCTCCTCGCTGTCGGCTGCCGGCGAGGTGACGCCGGTCAACGTGACCATTCGCCCGGCCGCTTGCGAGGACACCTCCGCGGGTCAGCAGTAGCAGGCGCGGAGCCAGCCTTGCCGCATTCCGCCCGGTCCGCCGGGCGGAATGCCGTTGTTCCAGGGACGCCAGGCGCTCTTGAAGGTCTTGCCTGAAGTGCGTAACAATGCATCCGGCTTTTCATTTAGTGGCAACGAGCAGGGCCGCAGCCGCCGAGGAGCCGAGATGCCCGATTTCTGGCAAGAGTCCCGGCATGCCTTGCGCCGCCTGAGGCGCAACCCTCGCGCGGCGGCGGCGATCGTCCTGACTCTCGGCCTGGGAATGGGAGCGAACCTGGCCATCTTCGGCGTCGTCCGCGCGACGCTGCTCGAACCGCTCCCTTACCGCGATCCCTCCCGGCTCGTGAGCATCACCTGGGAAACGGCCGGCGGCAAGCCGCAACCTCTCTCCCCGGCCGAGTTGACCGACCTCCGCCAGCGATTGCGCGGCGGCGGCGTTGGCGGCGGCGTCGGTGCCGGCGGGACGGCCGGCGGGATGGGCGGCGGCGTGCCCGGCGGCGGGGTCGGCGCCTACCACCTGTGGACGTTCAACGTCGGCGGGCTCGAGCGGCCGGAGCGCCTGCCCGGCGCCGTCGTCACCGCCAACCTCTTCGCCGTCCTGGGCATCAAGCCGGCCATCGGCCACGCCTTCGTGACCGACGGGCCGGCGGCCCCGGCCGAGGTGCTGTTGAGCGACGCGCTGTGGCGCGAGCGGTTCGGCGCCGATCCCGCCATCGCCTCACGCAAGCTGGTGCTCGACGGCGTGCCGGTGACGGTGGCCGGCGTGATGCCGCCGGATTTCCGCTTTCCGGTGACGCGGCACGTGGAGCTGTGGAAGGTGAGCCCGCACAGCGACCAGATGCCCCGCGGCACGCGCTTCTTTTTCGTCGTCGGCCGGCTGGCCAAAGGCGCCCGCCTGACCGATGCCGCGGCCGAGATGAAGCTCTTCGGCCAGGCCATGGCCAGGGAGCATCCCGACGTCAACGAGGGGCTGGGCACCCGCGTGACGAGCTTGCGGGACACGATCGTCCACGACTTCGAGCGCAATCTCATGCTGCTGCAGCTGACCGTGGCCGCGGCGCTCGTCCTCGCCTGCTGCAACGTCGCGATGCTGCAGATGGCCCGGGCCGAGCAGCAGCGGGGAGAGATGGCGGTCCGCTACGCCCTGGGCGCCAGCCGGCCGCGGATCCTGCGCCAGGTCATGCTGGAGAACCTGTGGCTGG
>DATKFK010000059.1:0-6078 GCA_035544375.1 Thermoanaerobaculia bacterium | reverse complement strand
TCCCTGCAGCCGACGGCAAGCGGGCGGGAGGACGTGGACCCCATGTGGTCATTGTGGCCTCTTCGTCGCCACAGGTCAAGGCTGCTCACGCTCGAATATCCAGGGCGCAACTGCTCACGGCGGCACCTCGATCTGGCGCATGCCCCCTGCCGCGAGCCGGCGGTTCAGGGCGGGCAGGCCGGCGGCGCGCAGCTCCGACCAGGCCGCCAGAGCGCGATCGAGCTGGGCTCGATAGGCGGCGAAGGCGGCGGCGGCCTGTGGGGTGGGAGCGGCGTCGCCGGTGCCGACGCTCACCGCCAGGGCGGCGAGGCCGGCGTGAATGGCCTTGATGCCCGGCTCCTTCTCGGGAACAGGCGGGAAGTCTGGCTCCTTGCCGATCAGCGCGTTCACCTTGCTGGCGAGGGGCGCCGCGGCTTTCGCGATCTCGCCGCCGCCGGCGCCTCGCCGAGCGCCGCCGCGGCCAGGGCCCTCCTTACCGCCCGCGGCGGCCGCCGGCGGGCCCAGAGCCTCGAGCTGGCGGCCGACCTCGCGCAGCTGCACGACGGCGTGGTAGCTCTCGGCCAGCGCGGCGTCGACGCGGCGGGCCAGGGCCAGCTGACTTGCCAAATCTGCCGCCGAGACCTCCACCCGCGGGTCCGGCACGACGCGCAGCGAGGCGGTGACGCTGCGTCCGCCCGCGGTGAGCTCGAGCCGGTAGCCGCCCGGCAGGACCAGCGGCCCCCTCGGGCTCGAGCGGCGTGTCCTCGCCGTAGACGGCGTCCATGGCGGCCTGGGGATGAAAAACGGGCGGTGCCGGGTAGTGGAGGTCCCAGACGAAGCGGTTGAGCCCTGGCCGCCGGGTCAGCCGCGCCGCCGGGCGATGCCAGTAAGCGGGGTAGGGCGCATCCTTCTCCGGCTGCCGCGCCCGATCGCCGCTGGTGAAGCGCCGCACCAGCTCGCCGTGCTCGTCGAAGATCTCGAGCGTGACGTCGCCGGCCGGCTCGGCGGCCAGCCAGTAGTCGATCAGCGCGCCCGCCGGCGCGTTGGCACCTGCCGGGGTCTCGGGCGGCAGGGGCGTCTCGCGGTTCTCGCCACGGCGCCGGCGCACGGCGGGGGCCGGAGCGAACAGGTGGACCGGTGCGGCGGCGATGGCGGCATCCAGCTGGCGCAGCGGCGCGAGGCCGTCCAGCACCCAGAACGACCGCCCGTGGGTGGCGGCGACGAGGTCGTCGCCGTGGACCGCCAGGTCGCGCACCGAGGCCGCCGGCAGGTTGAGCTGCAAGGACTGCCAGTGGCCGCCGTCGTCGAACGAGACGTAGACGCCGGTCTCGGTGCCGGCATAGAGCAATCCGCGGCGCTGCGGGTCCTCGTGCACGGCATGCACATAGGCGTTCGCGGCGATGCCGGCGACGATCGGGGTCCAGGTCTTGCCGAAGTCGTGGGTGCGCAGCGCAAAGGGATGGAGGTCGTCCACCTGGTGGCGGTCGATGGCGACGTAGGCGGTGCCGGCGTCGTAGCGCGATGCCTCGATCAGGCTCACCATGCTCCACTCGGGCAGCCCGGAGGGCGTCACGTCCTGCCAGGTCTTGCCTTCGTCGCGGGTCAGCTGGATGAGGCCGTTGTCCGTGCCGGCCCAGATCTGGCCTGCGCGCACCGGCGACGGCGCGATGCTGTAGACCACCGCCTTCCCGGCATCGCCACTGGCTGCGCTCCTGGTCCGCTGGCCTGCCAGGCCGTCGCCGCCCACCCGCTCGCCAGCGGCGCCGGTACCGCCGGGTGCGGACCGCGATGCCGCCGGCTGGCTCAGGGTCAGGTCGGGACTGATCACGGTCCAGCTCACCCCGCGGTCGGTGGACCGGTGGACGTACTGCGATCCCTGGTAGAGCGCGTGCGGCGGGAGCGGCGAGATCGCCAGCGCCGGGGTCCAGGGATATCGGTACACGATGCCGTCGCCTGTCGCACCGCCGGCAGGACCGATGGTGGGCGAGATATCCCGTACCTGGTTGGTGCGGCGCGAGAAGCGAAACAGCTGGCCTCCCGGGTCGCCGCCGTAGACGATGTCAGGGTCGGCGAGGTCCGGCAGGAGGTACCCGCTTTCACCAGTCCCTGTCGAAAACCAGTCGCGGAAGGTAATCTGGCCGGCATCGCTCCGGCTCACCACGGCTGCGGTGCCGCTATCCTGCTGCGATCCGTAAACGATGTACGGATATCGGTCGTCCGTCGCCACGTGATAGATCTGAGCGGTTGGTTGATTGAACCAGCTGCTCCATGTGAGAGCGCCGTCGACGCTCACCACTGCACCCTGGTCACAGCCAAGGATCATCCGCCGCGGGTCAGCTGGATCGATCCACAAAGAATGGTAGTCGTCGCCGCCCGGCGCTCCCTTGATCGCCTCGAATGTGTGCCCGCCGTCGGTCGAGCGGTACAACGAGACGTTGGCGACGTACACCGTGTCTGGATCGTGCGGGTCCGCGGTGATCCCGCCAAAGTACCAGGCGCGGCCGGTGATCCGCGGGTCGGCGCCAACCCTGCCCCAAGTCTCGCCGCCATCGTCGGACCGGTACAGTCCAGGTTGCTTCGGATCGTCGATCAGCGCGTACACCCGGCGCTTGGGGACGCCGGGCTTGGCGCCGCCGGCAGGGCTCGCGGGGGCGTCGCGCCGGCGGCCGCCAACCGCCAACCCGATGCGGCCCGGCGGCCCGGCGGGCAGGCCGTGGCCGGTGATCTCCTGCCAGGTCAGGCCACCGTCGCGGGAGCGGAACAGCCCGCCTCCCGGACCGCCGAGCGGCGCATAGGTGCTCCAGGGCGGCCGGCGCACGTTCCACAGCGCCGCGTAGATCGTCCGCGGATCGTCGGGATCGGCGGCCAGCTCGACGGCGCCGACGGCGTCGCCGGCGCCGCCGGCGGCGCCAGCGCCCTTGGCGCCAGCGGCACCATGGCCGCCGACCTCGCCGCTGCCGTCGGCACCGCCGCTGCCTTCGCGGTGAAGGACGCGCTGCCAGCTCTTGCCGCCGTCGGCGCTGCGGAAGACGCCGCGCTCCGGGTTCGGTCCGAAGCCGTGGCCCAGCGCGGCGACCAGCACCACGTCCGGGTCGTGCGGATCGACCAGGATGCGGGCGATCTGCCGGCTGTCACGCAGGCCGATGGCCTGGAAGGTGCGGCCGCCGTCGGTCGATCGGTACATGCCGTCGCCGTAAGAGATATCGGAGCGCATGTCCGCCTCGCCCGTTCCGACGTAGATGACGTCGGGGTTGGAAGGGGCCACGGCCAGGGCGCCAATCGAGCCGCTCGGCGGACCGTCGAAGACCGGCGTCCAGACGCGCCCCGCGTCGACGGTGCGCCACACCCCGCCGCCCACGGCGCCGAAGTAGAAGGTCTCGGGCCGGCCGGGAACGCCGCTGACCGCCAGCACCCGGCCGCCGCGGAAGGGGCCGATCAGCCGCCAGCGCAGGGCCTGGCCGAGCGCCCAGCCGGGAGCATCGCCGGTGCCAGGGTGCTCCGGGGAAGAGCTGGCGAGAGCAGGAGCCCGATCGCCGCCGGGCGGCGCCAGGACGGCGGCAGCTCCCATGTTCGCGGAGAGCGCCGCGGCGGCGCACAGCAGTGCACGGGTGAGGCGTCTGGAGCGCCGCATCGAGAAAACCTCAGTTGCCAGGTGCGCCGGCGGCCGGCGCGGCGGCGGGAGCGGGAGCCGCGAGGATCTCGCCGGCGGTGAGCTGCTTGGCGAAGATCAGCTTGTCGTCTCCCGGACGGTAGTAGCCCTTGATGCGGGCTGCCAGCGGATAGCCGCTCTTCTCGTAGAAGCGAATGGTGGCGCCGTAGCTCTCTTGCGAAGAGGTTTCGATCAGCAGCAGCCGCCCGCCGGTGGCGCGGACGTCGGCCTCGGCGAAGGCGAGCAGGGCGCGGCCGAACCCGGCGCCCTGAAAGGCAGGATCGACGGCGATCCAGTAGAGATCGTAGGTGCCTTCGGTGAGCGGCGTCGGCCCGTGGCACTCGTAGCCCGCCACCCGGCCGTCACCGTCCTCGGCCACGTAGGCGCGGTAGTCGCCGCGCGGAAATGCGGGGTCCGCCAGCGCCTCGTCGACGACTTCCATCGCGACGTCGATCTCGGCGGCCGTGAAGTTGCCGGTGGCGGTCACCAGCTCAAGGATGCGAGCGCGGTCGCGCGCTGCGAGCGGACGGATGCGCAAAGGGTCGCCTCTCTCTCGGCGTTCTCTCTGGGTCTCTGGTTCTCTGGTTCTCTCGGGCCCCGGGCCGATCGATCCCGGCTCAGCCGTCCCTCACGATCGGGGCGGCGGCTCGGTCGCCGCGCGCGCCACCGTCTCGATGGCGATGGCGGCGAGAGCGGCGCCGTAGTCGAGGTCGATGTTCTCCATCGTATCGTGACTGTCGTGGTAGCCGTGGCGGTTGATGTCGTAATCCTCCATGAACAGCACCACCGGCACCCCGGCGTCGGAGAAGATCTGGCCGTCGGTGTTGTACAGCGTGCTGCGCGGATCGAGCGGCGGCCGCACCTCTCCCCGCAGCTGCGGATGCAGCGCCAGTGCCGGCAGGGTCTTGCCGTCGGGGCTGCGCCGCCCACGCTTGCACCTGGCGCGCGACCGCCGGTTCCAGCGCGGTGCCAGGAGGTTCCAGGCGCGATTGGCGAGATGGGCCTGCAGGGCGAGCCACAGGGACTCGCCGCCGGCGCCAGGGCAGACCTGGAAGACGTCGCGTTCGCGGTCGTTGTTGTGGGCGACCATGTCGAGCACGTAGACCCCTTGCACCCGGGTGTCCGACATATCGGTCCAGCCTTCGCCACCGCCGCCGCCGTCCGGCCCGCCCGCCTGGCCGCCGGCGGCGTCCGGCCGGGTGCGCAACCGCAGCGTGCCTTCGACCAGGCTCTGCGTCAGGTGGCGGGCGCCCATGCAATCGGATGGGAACTCCTCGCCGGTGAGGTGCACCAACCAGACGTCGCACTGCAGGACCCCGGAGCGGCTCAGCGCCAGGAAGATCGGGGCGGCCAGCATCAGCGCCACGGTCGCGGAATGGTTGTCGTCGGCGCCGGCGGCGGCCAGGCGCGGGCCGTGGCCGCCATGCTGGTAGCCGTAGCGGTCTTCCATGTAAGCGGTGTCGTAGTGGTCGGCCATGATCACGGCGCGGCCGCGGTCGCGGCCGGGGATGGCGACCATCACGTTGCGCTCCTCGAGGTGCCCCTGCTGGTTGCCCAGCCAGCCGCCCGACCAGGCGAAGTCGAAGTCGGTCTGCCAGCGGAACGGCAGATCGCCGGCGGCGGCCACGCCGTCCATGCCATGGGCGGCGATCAGCCGGCGATAGTAAGCCAGCAGGTAGTCGCCGAGTGCGTCGAGGTCGCGCTGGCGGTGGCCGAGCTGTGCCAGGGTGACCGGATCGCGCACCACGTCGGCGTTGTCCTTGTTGACGTAGCGGCCCTCCGCCAGAAAGGCGATCCGCCGCCAGTAGGCGGCTTCAAAACGCCGGTTGGCGGTGTGGCCGAAGGTGAGCGGCTGCTGCTCGCCGGCCGTCGCGCCACGGGCTTTGGCAGGCACCGCGGTGCTGGAGATGCCGGCGCCGGCGTCTCTGCCCGGCGGCGCGATGCGCGCCCGCAGCTCTGCGGCCAGCCGCCGCCCGCCGCCGGCCGGCGCCTCGCTCCCGGCCTCCTCGATCCTTTGCAGCCAGGCGGCGAGCGTCGCGTCCTTGCGCAGCCGCACCAGCGACCGGGCGAAGCTCTCCGGCAGCGGCGCGCCTCCCAGCAGCTGCCAGGCGTCGAGCAGCTTGCGGGCATTGAGGAGCGCGCGCCGGTAGTCCGAGACCTCGGCGCCTTTTTCGCCCCGCTTGGCGCTTCCTGGCTCCCCGTCGCCGCCGGCGCCCTGGGGCTCCACCCGGCGCAGCTCCTCGATCGCGGCGCGGTGCGCCGGACGTTCGAGCAGGCGCGGCCACAGCTCGACCGGAGCCGCCAGGTCCGGATCGGCTGGGCGATAGGCGGTGAGATAGCCGAGGGGCGCCCCCGGAACCAGCACCGCTTCGCCGCCGCTGCCGCCGATTCCCGCCTGGCCGGGGGCAGGGGCGAAAGCCGCGAGCGGGCGGTGCCAGTAGACCTCGTGC
>DATKFK010000058.1:0-2394 GCA_035544375.1 Thermoanaerobaculia bacterium | reverse complement strand
GGACGGAAATCCGCGTTGAGCACCAATGCCGGACAGCGGTCGGGGCTTACCGGCATTGGGCGGGTCGTCTCGGAGTTCGCCACGTCATGGCACGCGAGATTACACAGGCGGCCGCGGCTTGCCAAGCGCCCGAGCGGCGCGATCGCCGAGCGGCTCCTCGCCAACCCCGCAAGCGCGCAGCTGGGACGCCTGCCCCACGTGCTGCTGCTGGGCGGTGGCCTGCCGATCAAGATCGGCAACGAGGTCGTGGGCGCCATCGGCGCAGGCGGCGCCCCCGGCGCCGACCTGGACGAGGCCTGCGCCAAAGCCGGCATCGACAAGATCGCGGACCGGCTGAAGTGAGATAGGGTCACCGCGGAGAACCGCGGGATTCTGCAATTCGAATTCCAGTCTCGTCCTTGTATCTTGGGTTTGGTGTAAGTGAAGGGAGTTCGGGGGATTTAGTTCGTACCCCTGAATGCGGCGGCGGGAGCGCGTCGTCCTTGGGTCTTGAACCCGCCGCTCAGCGAGCTCCGCCGCCGCGTGATGTTTGCTCGAACGGTTGCACGGGCCTCGAGCCCGCATTGCAAGGAGGGGCACAACGTCATGCAGGCAAAGAAGGATCGTATTGTCGGGATCGATGTGTCGAAGCGGTTTCTCGACGTCGCCGAGGCCGGTTCGGATCAGGTGGGGCGCTGGAGCAACGACGAGGCCGGCATCGCCGGGCTGGTCGCGGCTCTGACTGAGGAGCCGCCGGCGCTCGTCGTCCTGGAGGCGACCGGCGGCTATGAGCTGGCGGCGGTCCAGGCGATGCAGCAGGCGGAGCTCGCCGTCGCGGTGGTGAACCCTCGGCAGGCGAGGGACTTCGCTCGTGCGATCGGACAGCTGGCCAAGACGGACGCGATCGACGCTCGGGTTCTCGCGAGCTTCGGCGCGGCATTGCGGCCGACGCCGCTGCCGCCGATCGACGCCTCGCAGGCCGCCGTCAGCGAGCTCGTGACCAGACGCCGTCAGATCATCGACATGCTGGTCGCCGAGCGCAACCGCCGGGAGCACGCAGGCCCTGCCGCACGGCGCTGGATCGAGGAGCACGTTCTCGTCTTGAAGAGCCAGCTTGCTCAGGTCGATGCCGTACTCGCTCTGGCCGTGGAGAACAGCACCGAGCTGCACCGCCGGCATCAGGTCCTCACCAGCGTCAAAGGTGTGGGAGCGCTTACCGCCGCCGTGCTACTCGCCGAGCTGCCCGAACTCGGATCCATCGGGCACAAGCAGATTGCGGCTCTCGTCGGCGTCGCCCCGATGAACCATGACAGCGGACAGCATCGCGGACAGCGCCACATCGCCGGGGGCCGCCAATCCGTGCGCTGCGCGCTCTACATGGCCACCCTGGTCGGGGTCCGCTTCAACCCCACTCTGCATGCCTTCTATCACCGCCTGCGCCTGGCCGGAAAACGACCCAAGGTCGCCCTCGTCGCTGCCATGCGCAAACTCCTCATCATCCTCAACGCCCTCGTCCGCGACGACGTCCTATGGCAGCCACTCACTCAAGACGGTTGCTGAGCGCACGCCCGAAGGGCGTGCGTCGAAGGACCTAGGGCGGAGCTCTGCCCCCAGGCCCTTCGACACAGGCCTTCGGCCTGCGCTCAGCGACTGTGTTGCGCGTCAAGCGGGTTGCCAAGGTTTTTGATCCCTTGCGACGGCGTTGAGGATGGTAAGGAGCTTTCGCATGCAGGCGATCATGGCGACCATTTTGGGCTTGCCGGCAGCGAGCAGCCGCTGGCGGAAGGCCCGAATGGCGGGGTTGTGACGCACCGCCGCCATGGTTGCGACGAAGAGGGCGGCACGAACGGAGCGTCGGCCCCCGGTGATGAAAGACTTGCCGCGCCATTGGCCGGACTGCCGAGTGAAGGGTGCAACGCCCACCAGGCTGGCGACGGCACGGCGGTCGAGGCGACCGAGCTCGGGGAGTTCGGCGATGAGCACGCGGGCGGTGATGGAGCCGATGCCAGGCACGGAGGCGAGGAGATCCTCCGTGGCCCGCCAGGCGGGCGAGCCCCGCACGGTGGTGTCGATGTCGATATCGAGGGCGGCCAACTCCTTCTCGAGCATCCGCACCACCCGCTCGCAGCTCTTGCGCAGGCGCCGGGGCAGGCGCGTGGCACGCTGGCGCTCGGCCACCATCATGCCGATGATCTGGCGCCGGCGCGTCACCAACTCGGCGAGCGCCTGGGTTGCCTCATCGGGCAAGGCCCGCGGCTCCGGGTGCGTCGCCTCGGCAAAGCGGGCGATCACCTCGGCGTCGATCGGATCGGTCTTGGCCCGCTTGCCAAGCGCCTGGGCGTAATGCCGGACCTGCGCCGGGTTCACCACCGCCAACGGCAGGCCCGCTCCGCCGATCGCCGCCGCCACCACGGT
>DATKFK010000057.1:0-2245 GCA_035544375.1 Thermoanaerobaculia bacterium | reverse complement strand
GGCGTCGACATGAGCGAGCCGAACACTCCGCCGTTGGTGATGGTGAACGTGCCGCCGGTGAGGTCCGCGAGCCCGATAGTGCCGTCACGCGCCTTGCGGGCGTAGTCGGCCACCTCCTTCTCGATCTGGGCGAAGCCCTTCAGGTCCGCGTCGCGCACGATCGGCACGACCAGCCCGCGCTCGGTCGAGACCGCCACCCCGATGTCGTAGTACTCGTGGTAGATGATGTCGTTGCCGTCGACCGAGGCGTTGACGACCGGGAACCTCTTGAGCGCCTCGATGCAGGCCTTCACGAAGAAGGACATGAAGCCGAGCTTGACGCCCTGCTGCTTCTCGAAGCGCTCCTTATAACGGGCGCGCAGCTCCTGCACCGCGGTGAGATCGACCTCGTTGAAAGAGGTGAGCAGTGCCTGGGTGGACTGCGCCTCGATGAGACGCTGGGCGATGCGCGCGCGCAGCCGCGTCATCGGCACCCGTTGTTCGGCGCGCGCGCCGGCAGGCGCTGGCGGCTGCGGCGCCGCCGGGCGAGTCGCGGGCGCCGCAGCGCGGGCCGCTGCGGGGGCGGGAGCCGACGCCGCGGCAGCGGCGGCGATTGCCGCGGCCGGCGCCGCACTCGCGGGCTTCTTGTCGAGGAATTCTACGACGTCCCCCTTGGTGAGCCGGCCATCGCGGCCGGACGCGGGTATGGCGGCCGGGTCCAGGCGGTTCTCCTCGACCAGCCGCCGGACCGAAGGACTGAGCCTGCCGCCGTCGCGGCCCGGCTCGGCGGCCGCGGCGGGTGCGGCCCTGACGGCAGCAGCGGCGGAGGCGGCGCCGCCCGCAGCGGCCTTGGCCGCGACCGCTTCGCCCTCGTCGATGACCGCCAGTACCTGCCCGCTCGTCACGACGGTGCCGCTCTGCACGCGGATCTCGCGCACCACGCCGTTGGCCGGCGCCGGGACTTCCAGCACGACCTTGTCGGTTTCCAGGTCAGCGAGATTCTCATCGCGCTTGATCGGGTCTCCGGGCTGCTTGTGCCAGGCGACCAGCGTCGCGTCGGCGACGGATTCCGGGAGCTGGGGGACACGGATCTCGGTGCTCATGAGCGCTTCCTGATCTGCGCCGCCGGCGGCGGCGCGGCTGGTCCCGCGGCTGTGGCTGCAGGAGTTTGTGTATCCGCACCCGGCACCACCGCCGTCAGGCGCGTGGTCTCGCGCGCCGACTCTTCGGTGGTGGTCGCATGCAGCGCCGCGGCCACCAGCGCCTGCTGCTCGAGCTCGTGGATGCGCGCGATGCCGGTCGCCGGCGCCGCCGCCGGTGCCCGGCCGGCGTACAGCACGGCGCGCCGTCCGCTCACCAGCTCCTGTAGCCGGTGCCGGATCTGATACCACGCACCCTGGTTCTGCGGCTCCTCCTGGCACCACACGATCTCGCGTGCATTCGGCAAGCCGCCGAGGATCGCCTCGTACTCCTCGCTCGGGAACGGGTAGAGCTGCTCGATGCGCACCAGCGCCACGTCGCGCAGCCCTTCCTTGCGGCGCGCCCTGAGGAGGTCGAAGTACACCTTGCCGCTGCAGAAGACGACGCGGCGCACCTCGGCGACCGGCAGCGGATCGATCTCGCCGATGACGCGCGCAAAACCGCCGCGCGTCAGATCCTCGAGCGGCGAAATCGACAGCTCGTGGCGCAGCAGGCTCTTGGGCGACATGACGATGAGCGGCTTGCGGAACGACTGGCGCATCTGCCGGCGCAGCATGTGGAACATCTGTGCCGGCGTCGACGGCACGCACACCTGCAGATTGTTCTCGGCGCACAGCTGCAGGAAGCGCTCGAGGCGCGCCGAGGAGTGCTCGGGCCCCGCGCCTTCGTAGCCGTGCGGCAACAGCAGCACCAGGCCGCAGAAGCGCTCCCACTTGGCCTCGCCCGAGCTGATGAACTGGTCGATGATCACCTGCGCGCCGTTCACGAAGTCGCCGTACTGCGCTTCCCAGACCGTGAGACTGCCTGGCTCGGTGGTCGCATAGCCGTACTCGAAGCCGAGCACCGCCTCCTCCGACAGCACCGAGTCGATCACCTGCACGCGTGGCTGTCCCTCGGCGAGATGCTGCAGGGGGATCCAGGTGGCGTCGGTGTTCTGGTCGTGCAGGACCGCGTGGCGATGGAAGAAAGTACCTCGGCCGCTGTCCTGGCCGGTGAGGCGCACGGCGAAGCCGTCCGTGACCAGCGCCGCGTACGCCAGCGTCTCGGCACAGCCCCAGTCGAGTGG
>DATKFK010000056.1:0-4567 GCA_035544375.1 Thermoanaerobaculia bacterium | reverse complement strand
AGCCGAGCGCTGCAATCTCTCCCCACGCACCCTCGAGAAGTTCCGCGTCGTTGGCGGCGGCCCCATTTTCGTTCGGCTCAGGGGCTCCGTCCGCTATCGGCTCGAAGACCTCGATGCCTGGGTCGCCGACAACCGCCACCGCACGACCTCCGACGACCACGATCCGAAGCGACCGCAAGGAGGCTCTGCCGAACCGCCCGCAAGCTGAGGCCGGCGCTCGGATCATGTCTCCCGACGCAATCACCCTCGCGGCGATCGAGCGTGCCCTCGCGGCGCGGCACGGTCGCCGCGAGGGGCGCGAGCTGCGCTTCCTTTGCCCGGCGCACGAGGACCGTCATCCTTCGGCGCGCTGGAACGCCGCCGACGCGGTGTGGTGCTGCGACGCCTGCCAGGCCGGCGGCGGCTGGAGCGACCTCGTCGCGCGCCTCGGCATCGATCCTCCCCCCGCGAGAGACCTCCCTGCCGAGGTCGAGGCGGTCTACGACTACCGCGATGCCGAGGGCAGCCTGCTCTACCAGGTGCTGCGCAAGCGGGGCAAGTCCTTTGCCTGCCGCAGGCCGCTGCCGGGCGGCGGCTGGGCCTGGAACCTGGACGGCATGGAGCGGGTGCTCTACCGCCTGCCGGAGACGGCGGCCGCGGTCAGGGCCGGTGCCGTCGTGTTCGTCGCCGAGGGGGAAAAGGACGCCGACCGCCTGGCGGCCTTGGGCCTGGCCGCCACCACCAACCCCGGCGGCGCCGGCAAGTGGCGGCCGGCCTACGGCGCGGTGCTGGGCGGCGCCCGGGTGGTGATCCTCCCGGACAACGACCTGGCGGGCCGGCGGCATGCCGAAGCCGTGCGCTCCAACCTCGCCGGCGCGGCGGCGGCGGTGCGGGTGCTCGAGCTGGCGGGCCTGGCCGAGAAAGGCGACGTCTCGGAGTGGATCGCGGCGCGAGAGCGGGAGGGCCGCACGGCCGCGGAGATCCGCGCCGAGCTCGAGGAGCTGGCGGCCGCGGCGCTCGGCTCCCGCCGCGAGCCCGGCCCGCTGGCGGCCGCGGCGCCGGCGGTCGGGGGCCGCGCTTCGCGGGTGCGCCTGGCGGCCGACGTCGCGCCGCAGGCGGTCTCTTTCCTCTGGCACCCCTACCTGCCGTGCGGCAAGCTGACGCTGCTCGAAGGCGACCCGGGCCAGGGCAAGAGCTGGATCGCCGCCGCCCTGGCCACCGCCGGCTCGCGCGGCCAGGGCCTCCCGGGCAGCGCGGCCTTCCCGCCCTTCCGCACCCTCATCTTCACCGCCGAGGACGGCCTCGGCGACACCCTGCGTCCCCGCCTCGATCTCCTGGGCGCCGATCTCGGCGCCGTCCTGCTCCACGACCAACCGCTGGACCTCGCCCAGGGCGACGACTTCGAGGAGGTCGAGAAAGCGATCGCCGATCACCGCCCGCGCCTGGTCATACTGGACCCCATCGTCGCCTACCTCGGCGCGAAGACGGACGTCTACCGAGCCAACGAGGTGCGCTCCATCCTCGCCCCCCTGGCGCGGCTCGCCGACCGCCATGGCTGCGCCGTCCTCGCCGTCCGCCACCTCAACAAGTCCCGCGGCAACCGCAGCATCTACGCGGGCCAGGGCTCGATCGACTTCACCGCGGCGGCGAGGTCGGTGCTGCTCGCCGGCTGCGGTGGCGACGACGCGGCCGATCGCGCCTTCGTCCACATCAAGTGCAACCTTGCCGCTCTCGGCCCCACCCTCGCCTACACCATCGACCAGGAGGGCTTCCGCTGGGCCGGCGAGAGCCCCTTGCGGGCGAGCGACCTGCTTGCCCCGGAAGCCACCGTCGACGAGGCCTCCACGCTCGACGAGGCGCGCTCCTTCCTGCGCAGCCTGCTGGCCGCGGGGCCGGTCAACACGGCCGACATCTACGCTGCGGCGACGCAGGCCGGGATCTCCCAGCCGACGCTGCGCCGCGCCAAGCGGCACGAGGGCATCGTTGCTCGACGGCATGGCTACGGGCCGGGCGGGACCTGGCGATGGTCTCTCGAGGCGTCACCGCGGGAGCCGGGACCAGAGAGCTGAGGATGGCGCTGCCGCTGCCCACGCTCTCGCGAACCCGGCGCGCGGCCCCGGCGCGGCCGGCACGAGCCCCAGGGAGTCCATAGATGATCAAGCTGCATGTATACAGGGCTTGATCATCTATGGCGCCGCCGGCGCCGCCTGCCGGCCTGGCCGGCCGGTCGAGCGACCTGCCGCGGGCGTATAGCGATGGGCGCTGGGGGGCGGGAGAGGGCGGCGTGCGCCCCGCCGATCGACCCTCGCCGGTCGGGTGCGGCTCGCCGCGGGAGCCTTTGCTGACCGTCGCTTGATCATCTATGGCGAGCCTGAGCCGCCCGGCGGCGCCGGGACGGCCGGGCCGCCCCGAGGTCGGGATTTGCCGGGAGCGGCGCACCGGATGCCACGGGCGGTGGTGTCCGGCTGGACTCCCTACCTGCTCCTTTCCTGAGCGGGCTGCTCCCCTCCCTCGCTATGTCTCACTGGCACCACGCCGGGTGCCCGGGGGTCAAGGTCGGCGAAGCCGCCGAGCGCAGCGAGGGCAACCTTGACGCCCGGGCATCCCGGCGTTGGTAGGCTGGTTGTGCGAGGGGGGGGGTGAGAGGGGAGGTGGATGGCGGGGGCTTTTGAATACGACGAAAGCCTCGGTCGGCCTGGAGCGCGGACTCGGTGGATGGAGGTTGGCTCAGAAGAGACGCTGCAAGAGATCCTCACGGCTCAGGCTGTGATGTCTCGCCACCTCGGCGATGACGGCTGAGAGGGTCCCCACCCGCAGTGGATCATGCCGCGGAATGGTGACGTGGTGCTCGCCATGTTGCTTGGTGGTCAAGCGGAGATGGCTTCCGGTCTGACGGGTTACCTCATAGCCGAGGCTTCGCAATGCTCGGCAGAGGTCATCGCCGGACACGCCGCGGGGCAGCCTCACGGGGCGATGACTTCTTCGCGGACGAAATGGAGGCGGAGGACGCCGGGTTGTTTGCCCTCATCGAAATGGCAGTGCACGGCGTCGCGGATCTTCCCGTGAAGGCTGTCCAGATCGTCAGCTTCAGTGAAGATCGCCTCCCCGAGAGCGCGAGCCGTATAGCCGCCCTCGGGGGCCTCCTCGACAAGGAAGATCAGCTCGCTCATGGATCTCCGATTATAAACGGGTGTTGGCCTGCGCGGGAGAGCCGCCGGCCCTGCCGAGGAGAAGCGGCTCTTGACTTGTCCGCCAGCGGGCGCCGGACAAGACCGGCGAGTCAGCCCTTGCTGCCCTCGCCAGCTGGCTCTACTCGTCCAATCGCCTCATCGGTGGCCAACTCGACTTCAGCGAGCTCGCTATCCGTGAGAGCTCGAATGCGTGTCTGGAGGGCGAGCTTCGGAATCGCGCGCATCTGAAATGCCAGCGCGACCGAGTCTTCGGCGAGACCTCTTGCTGTCGCTGAGACGATGGCTGTGCCTGCAAGATTGGCTCGGTCCAAGTTCGTGGTCAGGGGGATGACGAGAACCGAATGGAGGAGCCTGGTGAGCGTGTCGCTTTGCCAAACGATGACCGGCCGACGCCCCGTCTGCTCCTGTGGGCGATAGGGGCCGAGGTCTGCCCACCAGACCTCGCCGCGCTTCAACTATGGTCCTCGGTATCCAGGGCGTCGCTCCATTGGGCGAGACCCTGTTCCGCGAGAGCCACGTCCTCTTCCCGGCCGACCCTCGCGAGCCGGTCGAGGTCCCACCGGTTGGGATCGGCCTGGCGTAACACGATGACGGCCACCCGCTCGCCTGGCCGCAGCGGCAATGGTGTCCGCGGCTTGAGCAGGCCATCTTCGTAAAGTGCTTCGACCGTTCTCATCGTTTCGATGATAGCACCGTCACCAGTGCACAGAGTAGATGTCGCCCACCGGCCGGTGCCCCCGTGCTGGCGGGCACCGTCGGTGGGTGGGTGCTGCGGTCAAGTCACCAGGTATCCCGCGTCCAGAGCATTCCTTCGCCCAGGCAGCGGTAGCCGGTGGCAGCTTCGTCGGTGATCGGATCGAGGGATTCGAGCCGGCCATGGGTGAAGATCGCCATGAACTCGGCGCCGTCGTTGCCGTAGAGATGGACCAGCCCGTCATAGGCGACCTCTGCGCCGGCAGGCGCCACCAAGCGCCCGTCGTTGCCGAGACGATAGCTCAGCATGCCCAGGCCAAGCTGCTTGGTCTGAAAGACCGCGGCGAGCACGTCGACGACCACGGTGTCGAACAGACCCATGGTCAGCTCGCCTCCGCGGCCGAGCTGGTGTCCAGCGCAGCGGGATCGAGGCCGTAGATCGCCATCAGCCCGGCGATCTGCGCCCGGGCGGTGTCGGAGAACGGCTGGCGGCCCGTGAAGGCGCCGCGGACCAGGTCCTCGAGGAGTTGGCCCAGGGACAGGTCGTAAAGCTCGGCAAGTGCCTTGAGCACCTTGAGTATGCGCTTGTCCATGCGCACGCCGGTCTGGACGCGATCGGGTGTCGGTGGCGATGGTTTGGTCATGACAGCCGCTCCTCGATCTTCTGGACGAGGGCGCCCAGCTTGCCGGCCACCTTGCCGGCG
>DATKFK010000055.1:0-4128 GCA_035544375.1 Thermoanaerobaculia bacterium | reverse complement strand
GGGCGTCGTCGAAGCCCCGTGCCTGCAGGGCGTGCCATTTGCCCCTACTGGCTGTGGCGAAGACTTCCGCCCCCAGATGGCGGGCAATCTGCACCGCGGCGGTGCCGACGCCACCCGCCGCGGCATGGATGAGGACGCGCTCACCGGCTTTGAGATCTGCCAGATCGACCAAGCCGTAGAAGGCGGTGAGGAAAGTGATGGGAACGCTCGCACCTTGGGCAAAGGACCAAGCCTTGGGCATCGAGGTGATCATCCGCGCGTCGGCGATCACCACCGGTCCGAAGGCGGCCGGGAACAGCCCCATGACACGATCGCCCACGGCGAAGCCCTGCACGCCGGGACCGACTTCGGTGACAATGCCCGCCCCTTCGCCGCCCAGCGGCGCATCGTCGCCGGGGAGCATGCCGAGGCTGTCGAGCACATCGTGGAAATTGAGGCCCGCGGCATGGACGGCGATGCGGACTTGCCCGGCGGCGAGAGGGGCTTGTGCCTCCGGATGAGGAATGAGTGCCAGGCCGTCGAACGAGCCCTTGGTCGTGATATGCAAACGCCACGCGGCGGCGTCCGGCAGGCCAAAGACATCTTTCGGCTGCCGTCCCAATCTGGGGACGAGGCATTGTCCGTTGCGCAGGGCGCATTGGCGCTCGCCGGTCTCGAGGGCGGCGGCCAGGGATGCCTGGGAGGCCTCGCTTCCGTCGGTATCGACGAGAAAGAGGGAGAGGTCGGGGTTCTCGTTCTGCGCCGTGCGGGCGAGCCCCCAGAGGGGGGCGTGGGCGAGGTCGAGGACGTCTTCGCCGGGCCGGGTGGCGACGGCGCGCCCGGTCAGCAGCACCAGCCGGGCGGCCGCCAGGCGGTCGTCGGCGATCCAGGCCTGCAGCAGGGCGAGGCCGTCCTCCGCAGCCCGGTGCGCGTCGGCGGGATTGGCAAGCGCCGCCGCCGCAAAGGGAACGACCACCAGGCCGGGCACGGCCGCCCCTTGCTCGAGGCTGGCCTGCAGGGCGGCGAGATCGGCGTAGCGCTGGAGGGACAGCGCCGGATCGTCGACGCTCGCCTGGCCGAGGATGACGCCAAGGGCCGGCTTGGCCGCGGCGAGGGGCGCCGGGGTCCATTGCAGGTGGTAAAGGCTGTCCTGGCGGGCGCCGAGGGCGCCCTGCAGCTGCTCCGCGGTGACCGGCCGGGCAGCCAGGGCCTCGACCGCGGCGACCGGGTCGCCGGCGGCGTCGGCGACGGCGAGCGAGACCGCGCCGTCCTCCGCCCGGCCCAGGCGGACGCGCAAAGTGGTGGCGCCAACGGCCCGCAGCGAGACGCCGCTCCAGGAGAAGGGCATGTGGGCGGCGGGAGCCTCCGCTCCCAAGGCCAGGGCGTGCAGGGCGGCGTCGAGCAATGCCGGATGAAGGGCGAAGCCCTCGGCCGCGAGGTCGTCGGGGAGCGTGGCTTCGGCAAACAGGGTCTCGCCCAGCCGCCAGGCGGCGCGCAGGCCCTGGAAGCCGGGGCCATAGGAGAGCCCGGCCGCGGCCAGCCCTTCATACAGGCCATCGAGAGGCAGCGGCACCGCGCCGGCCGGCGGCCATTGGCGCAAATCGAAAGCGGCGGCCGCGCCGCCAGCGGCGAGCAGGCCGCCGGCATGGCGGGTCCAAGGCGCATCCTCGCCGGCGCCCTCGGCCCGGGCATGGACCGACAAGGCCCTCCGCCCGTCGCCATCGCTCGCTCCCACCGACAGCTGCAGTTGCACGGCCCCCTCGGCAGGCAGGGCGAGAGGGGCCTCGAGGGTGAGCTCCTCGACGACGTCGAGGCCGGCCCGCTGGGCGGCGAGAAGCGCCATCTCGACGAAGGCGGTGCCGGGCAGGATCGGCGTGCCGAACACCGCATGGTCCGCCAGCCAGGGATGCTCGGCCAGCGACAGCCGTCCGGTGAGGAGGAAGCCGTCGCTGTCGGCCAGCGACACCGCGGCGGCGAGCAGGGGATGCTTCGCTGCGCTCTGCCCAGCCGCGGCGAGGTCGGCGGCCCGTTGCCTGGGCGTCTCCAGCCAGAAGCGCTCGCGCTGGAAGGCATAGGTCGGCAGATCCACGCGACGCGGCGCATGGGGGGCGAAGAAGGCCGGCCAGTCGAAAGCCAAGCCGCGGGTGTAGAGCTCGGCGAGGGAAAGAAGGAGCCGGCTTTGGCCGCCCTCGTCGCGCCGCAGCGAACCGACGACGACGCCCTGTGCAGGCTCAAGGGTCTCCTGCAAGGCGAGGGTCAGCACCGGATGCGGGCTGACCTCGACGAAGAAGCGGAACCCGTCGGCCAGGAGGCCTTCCGTCGCCTCGCCGAAGCGGACGATCTGGCGCAGATTCCGATACCAATAATCGGCATCGAGTTCGCTGCCATCGACGATGGCCCCCGTCACCGTCGAATAGAGGGGAAGCTCGGCGGCGCGCGGTGAGAGGTCGGCAAGATTGTCCAGGAGGTCGTCATGGACGGCCTCGACCTGTGCGCAATGGGAGGCGTAATCGACGCGGACCTTGCGCGCAAAGATCTCCGCCGCCGTCAGGTCGGCGATAACGGCGTCGAGAACCTCGGCGTCGCCGGACACCAGCGTGGATTGCGGGCTGTTGATGGCGGCAACGCTGAGGCGGCCCCCCCACTTGGAAAGATGCTTGCGGAGGGCCTCGACCCCAAGCTCCACGGCGATCATGCCGCCCTTGCCGGCCAGTCGGTTCAGCGCCTGACTGCGCAGAGCGACGATCTTGGCCCCGTCCTCGAGGGAGAGCGCGCCGGCGACGACGGCGGCGGCCACTTCTCCCTGGCTGTGTCCCACAACCGCGTCGGGGGCGACCCCGATCGCGCGCCAGACCGCCGCCAATGCCACCATCACCGCGAAGAGCGCCGGCTGCACCACGTCGATGCGATCCAGCAGGCTTTCGTCTTCGCTGTTCAGGACGGAAAGCAATGACCAGTCCACATGGGGGGCGAGAGCGGCCTCGCAGGCCTCGATCTGCGCCCGGAAGACCGGCGATGTGTCGAGGAGCGAGAGCGCCATGCCCTGCCACTGCGACCCTTGGCCGGGAAAGACGAAGGCCACCTTGCCCTGGCCGCGGGCGCGTCCGAGGGTTGTCTGCGGCGCGGCGCGCCCCTGGGCCAGGGCTTCGAGCGCGGAGAGCAGCCCGTCGCGGCTGTCGGCGAGGATGGCGGCGCGGTGCTCGAACCGGGTCCGGGTGGTGGCCAGGGAATAGGCGAGGTCGACGAGCGCCCGGTCCGGCTGCGCCAGCACATGCTCGCGCAGCCGCTCCGCCTGCCCCTTGAGCGCCTCTTCACGCTTGGCGGACAGAAGGAAGGGCCAGGCGGCGAGCGGCGGCAGCGAGGGCTGGACCTCGGCCTGTTCGGCCGCCGGGGCTTCCTCGAGGATCACATGGGCGTTGGTGCCGGAAATGCCGAACGAGGAGACGCCGGCGCGGCGCGGCCGGCCGTTGGCCGTCCAGGGAGCGGCTTGGGTGAGAAGACGGACGGTCCCCGAGGACCAGTCGATATGGGGAGAGGGGTTCTCGGCGTGCAGGGTCCTGGGCAGAAGGCCGTTCTGCAGGGCGAGCACCATCTTGATGACGCCGCCGACGCCGGCGGCGGCCTGGGCATGGCCGATATTGGACTTGAGGCTGCCCAGCCAGAGCGGCCGTTCCGGCGCATGGGCCTCGCCATAGGTGGCGAGCAGGGCCTGGGCCTCGATGGGATCGCCCAGCGTGGTCCCGGTGCCATGCGCCTCGACAGCGTCGATGTCCTGGGGCGCCAGGCGGGCACTGGCCAGGGCCTGGCGGATGACGCGCTCCTGGGCCGGGCCGTTGGGGGCACTCAGCCCTTGGCTCTTGCCGTCCTGGTTGACGGCGGAGCCTTTGAGCAGGGCGAGGACGGGATGCCCGTTGCGCCGGGCGTCGGACAACCGCTCGAGCACCAGCATGCCGGCGCCTTCCGACCACCCCGCGCCGTTGGCCTCGGCGGAAAAGGCCTTGCACCGGCCGTCCGCAGCGCCGGCGCTGTCGGTGCCCATCATGGCGAACGTGGCCGGCGTCGCCATGACGGTGACGCCGCCGGCCAGAGCCAGGCTGCATTCGCCGCGGCGCAGCGCCTGCGCCGCCATGTGGAGGGCGACCAGCGACG
>DATKFK010000054.1:0-7687 GCA_035544375.1 Thermoanaerobaculia bacterium | reverse complement strand
CCGCGGGGTCCCCCTGGTTGAAAGCGTCGAAGATATGGGGCAGACGTGCCGGCTCGATGCCGATGCCGGTGTCGGCCACGCTGACCGCCAGCTGCCCGTCGTCGTTGCGGGTGCGGACCGTGACGGTGCCGCCGTCGGGGGTGAACTTGATGGCGTTGTTGAGCAGGTTCCAGAACACCTGCGACAGGCGGGGACCGTCGGCGCGCACCCGGTGGCTGGCGGCGGCGAGGTGGCTCTCGACGCGGCGGCCGCGGCAGACCGCGAGCCCGGCTCGAGGACGCGCCGGGAGCCATCCCGGACCACCGTCCAGCTGGCAGCAGGTGCTCACCGCGTCGCGGAGCAGCTCGCGGGCATCGGTCGGGACCGGGTGCACCTCGATCTTGCCGCGCGAGATGCGCGTCAGGTCGAGCAGGTCGTCGATCAGGCGCGCTTCGAGCTCGACGTTGCGACGGACCGTCGCCAGGTGCTTGCGCGCGTAACCGGGCAGGCGCTCCTCCTCTTCGAGGACCGCGGTGATGGCGAGCACCGGCGTGAGGGGGGTGCGCAGCTCGTGCGAGAGGGTGGCGAGGAAGTGGTCCTTCGCCTCGTTGGCGGCTTCGGCCTGCTCCTTGGCGAGGCGCAGCTCCTCCTGCACCCGCCTCTTGGCGGTGACCTCCTCGCAGACGGCGCCGACGCCGATGATCTCGCCCTGCAACGCCAGCCCATAGGCGTAGAGCGACCAGTGGCACAGCTCGCCGGGGGCCGCCGGCGACCCGTAGGAAGTGTCGGCGCCGTGCGACGAACCCCCCGTAGCCCCCGGTTGCGCGGCGCCGACCGTCTCGCCGCTGATCTCCTTCGACCACGGCTCGCCGGTCTCGAGGACGCGGCGGAGGTCCGCCGTCAGCTCGTGGCCGAGCCGGGGCAGCACCTCGGCGGCGGTCCTGCCGAGATGCTCCGCGATCGGCACGCCGTCGATGCGGGCCAGGGCGTCGTTGACGCGGATGAACCGGAGCTCGCGGTCGAACAGCGCCAGGCCGAGCGGCGCCTGGTCGAGCACCGTGTCGAGCAGGCGGTTGGCCTCCTCGCGCTCGCTGTCGACCTCGCGCGCACGCTCGGCGACGTAGCTGATCAGCGCGGCGACCCCGATCATCACCAGCGACGAGGCAAGGATGGCGGGAGCGAGATCGCCCATCAGCGCGCAGACGGTGATGGCGCCCAGCAGGGCGACGCCGAAGCCCAGCCAGAAGCCGCCGAACCATGCGGCGACCGCCGCCCCCCCGAAGAAGAGAGTGAACGGAGCGTGTTGGAAAATCGACGACCAGAGGGTCCTGGTCAATGCCGCCGCCAGCACGTAGCTGGCAACGGCGATGGCCGGGCCCCGATAGCGTTGCCAGGGCACCCGCGGATCAGCCTCCTGAAGGCAGCCTGCCGCCGCGCTGCTTGCCAGCCACCGGGTGGGCTTGCCGCCAGCGCTTCGGGCGGGCCGCCAGAAAGCGACGCTAGGGGTGCTGCAAACCTCGCGCCTGGCAGGAGGCGGGGGAGCGGCGGCGCCGGACTCCGGGATACAGTGGACGGCATGGCTCCGCCCGCGCTGCGCCTGTTCCTGGTCCGCCATGGCGAATCCCCTTCCAACCGCGAGCTGCGATACCTGGGCAGGCGGGACGAACCCCTGACCGCGGTGGGGGTGCGCCAGGCGGAGTGCGTGGCGGCGGCGCTCGCCGGCCTGCCGGTGACGGCGGTCTATGCCAGCCCGCTGCAACGGGCGGCGCAGACCGGGCGCCGGATCGCCGAGGGTCTGGGCATGCCGCTGGTGACCGAGCCGCGCCTGCTCGAGCAGACCTTCGGCGACTGGGAGGGGCTGACCCGCGCCGAGGTGGCGGCCCGGGGCGGCGAGGAGCGGGAGCGGCTGCTGCGCTGGGAGCACGACCCGCAGGCGGGGCCGCCGGGCGGCGAATCGCTGGCGGCGGTGGAGACGCGGGTGCTGGCGCTGCTCTCCGACCTGGGCGCGGCGCATCCAGGCGGTTGGGTGACCCTGGTGAGCCACGTCTCGCCGATCAAGGCTCTGCTCTGCGCCGCGCTGGCGGTGCCGTTGACCGCGGCGCGGCGCCTGTTCCTGGACCCCGGGACGCTGTCGGTGATCGATTGGGGCGAATCGCCGGTGGTGCGGCTGTTCAACGCCCACGGCCATCTCGGCTGGCGGGAAGCCCGCTGGATGCAGCGCTAGCCGGCTGGCGGCCCGCAGTCCACGACGGCCGCGGCACCACCACATCCGAGGCTAGTCCAATGAGCATGCTGCCGCCCGAGACCAGGCTTACCGGCATTCGCTGCCAGTCGCCGCGGCCGCCGTCGCCAGCCTTCAGGCCGCCGGCCGGCCGGCGCTCATCTCCTGCCACAGCCGGGCGATGGTGCGCATGCCGCGCTCGAAGCTGTCCAGGCTCAGCCACTCGTTGGGAGCATGGGCATTCCCGCCCGGCAGGCCGAAGCCGAGGAGCAGCACCGGCGGCGCGCCCAGCAGGCGCTGGAAATCGCCGACCACCGGGATCGAACCGCCGCCGCCGGTGATCACCGGCTGGCGGCCGAAGACCGCCGCGACGGCGCGGCGGGCGGCGCCGAAGACGGGGGCGTCGAGGTTCGCGCGCCAGGCGCGGGCGCCGTCCAGGTACGCGACCTCGGCGCGCACGCCCGGCGGCGTCATGCGCTCGACGTGGCTCGAGAACAGCCGGTGGATCTCCTCCGGGTCCTGGTCGGCGACCAGGCGGCAGCTCACCTTCGCCATCGCCGTGGCCGGGATCACCGTCTTGGCGCCGGCGCCGGTGTAGCCGCTCCGCAAGCCGTTCACCTCGCAGGTGGGGCGTGTCCACAGACGCTCCAGGGCCGAGTAGCCGGCTTCGCCGCCCAGCGCCGGGGCGCCTGCCCGCCGCCGCAAATCTTCCTCGACGAACGGCAGGGCCGCGATCTGCCGGCGGAGCTCCGCCGGCCACTCCCGCACGCGGTCGTAGAAACCGGGGATGGCGATCCGGCCCGCCGGGTCGTGGAAGCCCGCCAGGATGCGGGCCAGCGCCGCGGCGGGATTCACCACGGCGCCGCCGAAGATGCCGGAGTGGAGGTCCGCCGCGGGTCCGCGCACGTCGATCTGGAAATAGGCGATGCCGCGCAGCGAGCTGATGATGGACGGCAGGCCGGGCGCGAACATCTCGGTGTCGGAGATCACCACCGCGTCGCAACGCAGGCGCTCCGCGTGGCGGGTGATGAAGGCGGCGAGGTTGTCCCCGCCGACCTCCTCTTCGCCTTCGGCGAGGAGCGTGACGTTGACCGGCAGCGTGCCGCGCGTGGCGAGGTGCGCCGCCAGGGCGCTGACGTGGAGGAAGAGCTGCCCCTTGTCGTCGGACGCCCCCCGCGCGTAGATGCGCCCGTCCCGGATGGCGGGCGCGAAGGGCGGCGATTCCCAGCTCTCGATGGGCTCGGGCGGCTGGACGTCGTAATGACCGTAGACGAGCACCGCCGGCGCGTCCGCTCCGGCCTGGCGCCACTCCCCGACGACGATCGGATGCCCCGCCGTCGGGTGGACCGCGGCGCTCAGCCCGGCAGTGCGCAGCGCGGCGGCGAGCCAGTCCGCGGCTGCCGCCATGTCGGCGCGGTGCTCGTCGTGCGCGCTGACGCTGGGGATGCGCAGGAACTCGAACAACTCGGCGCGGATGCGCTCGCCATTGGCGGCGAAGTAGGCATCCAGGTCGGCGGCGGCCCCGGCCCCCGCCGCAGGCGCTGCCGTCAAGGAGCGCTCCCGGCACCGCGCGCCGCTGCCGTCAAGAGGGGAGGCGGTCGCATCGCCGCTGGTTCCACGTGCGAGGCAGGCGTCGGCGAGGCCCGCGCTACGGGCCTCGCGTCCCATGAGCCTGCGTCTACGAGGCGCCGCCCTGACGGGCTCCTGCCAGCGGGGCCGGCGATCCCGCGTGGGCCGCCGCTCCCGCCGCGGCCGGCGATCCCGAGGCGGCCTCGCGCGGCGGCTGCCCGGCCGGCGCCGGCATGCCCAGCTTCTCGCGCAGCTTGAGCTCGACCTCGGCGGCCAGGTCCGGGTTGTCGCGCAGGAATTGCTTGGCGTTCTCGCGCCCCTGGCCGAGACGCATGTCGCCGTAGGCGTACCAGGCGCCGCTTTTGATCACGATCTTGTGCTCGACGCCGAGATCGATGATCTCGCCGGTCTTCGAGATCCCCTCGCTGTACTCGATGTCGAACTCGGCCTGACGGAAGGGCGCCGCCACCTTGTTCTTGACCACCTTGACCTTGGCGCGCGAGCCGATCACCTCCTCACCCTCCTTGAGCGAGGCGATGCGCCGGATGTCGATGCGCACGGAGGCGTAGAACTTCAGCGCCCGGCCGCCGGTGGTGGTTTCGGGATTGCCGAACATGACCCCGATCTTCTCGCGGATCTGGTTGATGAAGATGAGGCAGGTGCGCGACTTGGCGACGATGGCGGTGAGCTTGCGCAGGGCTTGCGACATCAACCGCGCCTGCAGGCCGACGTGCGAGTCGCCCATCTCGCCCTCGAGCTCGGCCTTGGGCACCAGCGCCGCCACCGAATCGATCACCACCACGTCGACGGCGTTGCTGCGCACCAGCATCTCGGCGATCTCGAGCGCCTGCTCGCCGCTGTCGGGCTGCGACACCAGCATGTTGTCGATGTCCACTCCCAGCTTGCGAGCGTATTCGGCGTCCAGGGCGTGCTCGGCGTCGATGTAGGCGGCGATCCCGCCGCGCTTTTGGGCCTGGGCGACGACCGAGAGGGCGAGCGTCGTCTTGCCCGACGATTCGGGGCCGTAGATCTCCACCACCCGGCCGCAGGGCAGGCCGCCGATGCCGATGGCGTGGTCGATCGAGATCGAGCCGGTGGAGATGGACTCGATCGCGAACGTCTCGCGCTGGCCCAGCCGCATGATCGAGCCCTTGCCGAACTGCCGCTCGATCTGGGTGAGGGCGGTTTCGACGGCCTTCTGTCGTTCGGATCGGGGATCTGCCATGAACGTTCGCTCCTTGTCGGCGAGTGGGTAGGTTCGGTCGGGTTTCAGCCGCGGCGCTGACGGCGAGCCGGCGCGTGGGTCGGCCCCGAGGCCGGCTCTTCCCGGGCGCCTTCCTGGGCACCTTGCTGGGCGCCTTGCTGGGTACCTTGCTGGGCGCCTTGGGGGGCGTGCGTGCTCTCCCATAGTAAGAGGACGGAAAAGACCGGGTCAATCGCGGAAACCCGGTCGGGCACCGCCGCCGCCGCCGGTCCTGGTCCCGCCGTCTTTTGCCGGAGTTGCGTCATTGCCGCCTCATTTTCGCCCTCTAGTGTACTCCTATTCCCGCCTGGGGGGAAGTGAAGTCGCGGGGCTCGCCCGGGCAGGCGGGCAAGCCGGGCAGCCGGGCCAGTACCTTCCGGCGCGCCTCGCCGCCACCGTCCGTCGCGGCCAGCAGCGGATAGAATCACCGGCACACGCGGACAAGCTGGTCGGTCTCGATGAATCTCCTTCCCTCTCTCGACAAGCCGCCCCGACAGGACAGCGCGAGGGCGGCCATGCACCCGACGATCTTCCAGCTGCGGGCGTTCGGCACGGCAAGGCTGCCGCCGGCGCACAGCCGCGCCGTGCTGCGCCACCTGCGAAGCGGCTGCGGCAGATGCCGGCGGGCGCTGGCGCCGCGGCTCGTTCCATGGATGGACGAAGCGCCGGCAGCCGAGGCAGCTGCCGTGGACGCGGCCGACTGCGGGCCGGCGCTCGCGGGAGCCTACCTCCTCGCCGCGGCGCGCGCCGCACGCGCCGGGGCGAGCCTGCTCTCGACCTCCCGGAGCGCCGGTACCGCCGAGCGGGCGCTCGCCATCCTCAACCAAGAAGGCCCCCAGGCGATCGGCCGCCTGCCGCGCAGCCTGCTCGGCATGCCGGCGATCGAAGCGCTGTTGCGGCAGACGTACGAGATGGGACCTGCCGATCCCCACCTGCGAGTGCGTCTTGCCGAGCTCACCGACGATCTCGCCAGCACGACGCGTGGTGCCCATCCGCTGCTGAAACAGGCGCGTTGCCGAGCCCTGATCGAGCTCGCCAATGCCTACCGCGTCGCCCTGGACCTCGGGTCTGCCGAGCAGCTGCTGGCCCGCGCCGAGGAAGTGATCTCCCGCGGTGGCTGCGATCCACTGGTCGTGGCGCGGCTGCTTTTCTGCCAGTCCCTGCTGCTCGGAGACCAATCGCGGCCGGGGCCGGCGCGCGCTGCCATTGCTGCCGCGATGTCCATCTACCGGCAGGAGGCGCGGGTCAAGGACCTGGCGCGCGCCCTGGGGCATGATTGCTTGCTTCTGTCCGACGTGCTGCACGACCTCAGCTCCTCGACGTCACGTGCCAGGCAGGTGTTGCTCCTGCTCGATCCGGACGAGGAGCCGCTGGCCACGGCCTGCGCGATGCACATGATCTGCTGCAACGAGCTCCAGAGCGGAAACTGGCGGGAGGCGCTGGCAATGGTGCGCCGCCATCGCCGATCGATGGCGCTCCACGATCACGGCAGGAACCGGGCGCGGTTCGCCAGGATGGAAGGCGAGATCCTCGGCCAGGCGGGGGACCTGGCGGGTGCTGCCGGCGCCTTCGCCTTCAGCCGCCGGGAGCTCGAGGCGATCGGCCAGCCCTACGAAGCCGGCGCGGTGGCGCTCGTCTGGGCCTCGGTCCTCAGGCGGCGCGGCGACGTGCAGGGCGCCCAGGCCATGGTGCAGGAGGCCACCGGATCGCTGCTGCGGCTCGAGCTTCATCGCGAGGTCTACGTGGCCCTGATGCTGCTGCGCACCACCAACCGCTTCTCTCCCACCCGGGAAGAGATCCCCCTGGAGGCCATGGTCCGGTTTCTGGGCCATGCCGAGTTCAATCCATCGATCCGCTTCCAGTCCTACCTCGCCGACGCTCCCTCATGACCGCCGGTCGAACGGGAACGGGAGCGAATAGAGATAGGCCCTATCGGTAAATTCGCTGACAAGCCGGAACGCTGAATAGAACCTGCTAGCCTTCTCTCCAATACCCGGGAACGTCCCGAGTCATCAGCCGGACAACTCTTGAAAGAGGAGAGTGCGATGCGGAAGAGTGCCATGGTGAAGAGGTTGCGCCTCAACAGTGAGACGTTGCGCCAGCTCGACAAGCCGGACCTCGAGCAGGTGGCGGGTGGGGTGGCCACCAACGGGACCCTCTGCGACTACAGCATCTGTCTCACCTCCTGCAACACCTGCAATACCCGCAACACCTGCACCACCCGCTACTGCTAGCTCCAACCGCCTGAGCGCTCCTGCGACCAGGCCCGCGGCGGGGCGGCACCCACGGTGCCCGCTCCGCCGTGGCAACACAAGAATCGAGCGTCATCTCGGCCCGGGCCCAGGCACCCCTGAGGCGCGGAGAAGGTGTGAGCCCTGCCGGCGCGAGCCAGATCAGCCGCTGGGTCCGCCGCGAGCCCGTAGGCGCCGTGGCCGTCGAAGTGCAGGATGTGGTAGTGGCGCGGCTTCTCCCGCAGATGCTCGCGCAGGCGCTCGAAGGTCGGGGGCCGCAGCAGGTGGATCTCGGCGGGAAGCTTCCGGCTGGCGATCAGATCGACGAGCGGCCGGGAGATCGAGCGGTAGGCGACGTCGCGGGCATAGGGTCTTGCGGTGACCAGAAGGATGTGGAGCCGATGCTGCGGCAGCCGCGGGTCGAGAGCGGGCGGATCGCCGATC
>DATKFK010000053.1:0-7434 GCA_035544375.1 Thermoanaerobaculia bacterium | reverse complement strand
AAAGCGATCCCCGTTTCTCATGGATCGATAACATTTACGAAATCCGCGACAAGAGCCAGAAGAGATCGCTCGACGCGCAGCTACTCGATAAGTTGCGCTCAAACGATTTGACAAATGCGTGGCTTGCTTTGCCTGAGATCATTGACTGGCAACGAGCAAGAGACTTTAGCTATGTTACGCCTGCCTACGGCTTTACAGTTGACGATATTTCCCTTCCAACATTTATTGAGTCGCTCTCCTCAAGGGCCGAGACCCTTGATGTCATTACCTTCAAGCGAAGCAAGGTAATTTGTCTTGACCATAATGACGAGATTCTTCACAAATGGAGTGCCTATAAGTGCCTTTACGCTGAAATCGAGACTGCTTCCGGAGACATCTTCCTGCTCACAAACGGACACTGGTATAGGATGAACCGGGAGATTGTGCACGCGGTAAACTCCTGGTACCAACATCTGACCATAGACTCTAATATGCTGCCACCGATGATTGCCAAAGAGCGCGAGAATGACTATAACCGTCGAGTTGGAAGGATGTCACAATACACGCTCTTTCACAGTGCGCCGATCACCCTGCCGGCGACCCGCGGACCTATTGAGTTTTGCGACTTATTGGCGCTACAAGATGGGAGCAAGGATCTCATCCATGTTAAGAGGTATGGTCGTTCAAGTAAGCTGAGCCACTTGTTTTTCCAAGGGACAAACGCGGCGCGGCTTTTTCGGATCTCACCTGAATTTCGAAAAGCGCTGAGCGCGTCAGTAGCCAGCGATCCCGGCCTTGCCGCGCAATTGGCTAAGGAGCCTCGTCGCGGCGAGTATAGAGTAGTCTTTGCCATTGCTAGTAATGCGCGCGCTGGACTTGAGCTCCCGTTGTTTTCAAAGCTTTCACTTCAGCAAGCACTTCGCGAGCTCGATGGTCTTGGATTTCGAGCCGCCGTTGCAAGGATCAAAGTGCCGGAAGAAGAACGGCTGCTGAAGAGAAAGAAGAGGAGAACAGTCCGTCGGACGTTCTAGAGGTGGCTTAAGATCTGGCAGCGCCGAGCAGCCTGGAAGGAGACGGCAATGGACAAGCGGTACCAGGTGTTCGTCAGTTCAACATACGAAGACCTCGAAGACGAACGTCAAGAGGTCATGCAGGCGTTGTTAGAACTCGACTGTATTCCTTCAGGCATGGAGCTGTTCCCTGCTGCTAACGAAGACCAGTGGACGCTGATTACAAAGGTTATTGACGATTGCGATTACTACTTGGTGATAGTGGCAGGGCGCTACGGGTCTGTCGGACCGAGCGGCCAAAGCTTCACAGAAATGGAATACCGCTACGCAGTGGAGCACTGTAAACCGGTTATTGGCTTTCTGCGTCACGACCCAGGCACACTACCAGGAAATCGCTTAGAGCGGTCTGAGGAAGGTCGAACTCGTCTCGAATCCTTTCGAACACTCGTGAAAGAGAGGATGTGTCGGTTTTGGGATTCGGCTCCCGACCTGGGGAGCAAGGTGAGCCGCAGCGTGGTGAAGCTGATAAAGGAGCATCCCGCCGTGGGCTGGGTGCGCGGCGACATAGTGGCGGCTGACGCCGCAATGGGCGAAATTCTGCGACTTCGACAGCACATTGATGAGCTTGAGAGAAATTTGATGACGATGCGCGTCAGCGCGCCAGAGGGAACCGGTAATCTCGCACAGGGGCAAGATACCATTGCAATTCGCGTCACGTTCTCAGCTATTGATGAACAGGCCAAAGAATTAGATCATCTCCTAGACCTGGTGCCGACAGTGCACTACACTCACACCGAAACGGTAACGTGGGACGAATTATTCGCAGTTGTGTCCCCCCTTCTGCTCGACGAACTATCTGACCAGGACTTTAAAAGAGCAATAGATCAGTTCGTCGGCAAGCGAGCCATCCTCAAGCTCCTAAAGACGAAAAGACTTGAGGGGAAGAAAGTGACTAGATTCGAGGTTGAGGCTGAGGACTTTCAAACGATCAAGATTCAATTGCGCGCGTTGGGCTTGATCGCAAAAAGCGGTAAGACGCATAGTATTAAAGACACGCTTACTTACTGGGCGCTAACTCCATATGGCGACACCGTCATGACGAGACTGCGAGCGATTTCAAAATGAACGTCGCGCCTCTTGTAACCTAAAGCAAATGAGTCATCCAGAGAGTCGGGCGGTCCGTGGCACACAGCCGGCACAGGGCGCGCGGGCGACTCAAGGCGGGTTGCCGAGCGTCGAATCTCTTCCGGCACGAAGAGTCCAACCTGCGCCTCACCGGGCAGAATAACGCTCGCCCGCTCCGGGAAGACCTGGACAAGTCGGCCGGCCCAGCGGGGCGTGGACACCGTCCTGCCGATGAAGAAATAGAGGCGTGCATGCCAGCTGTCGAAGCGCCGCTCCGCGTCGCGCGACTCCGGCGGCCAGCCATCGGTGGCTACCAGATCCACAAGCTCGGCCTTGTGGTCGCTGATCGCCCGTGCGATGCCCGGTGTCATCGCTGAGCGCAGCCCTTCACCTGTATGCTGTCGCCGTCTACCGACAAGGTGAGGTCCAGCCGTCCGCGAGCAGCGCGGGCGCGTTCTCAGAAGCTCCACTGTCACGTCTCGGTGGCCGACGCTGCCGCAGCGATGGGGGTGCCAGAAGGCACTCCTGCTGTATGCGAGGGCGCCTGAGCTGTCACACCCGTCACAACGCCCGTCCCATAAGGGTTTGAGTTGCATTCGCGAGCCGTCACACTGTCCACGCCGTGACGGGTCGGAGGTCCCTTCAAACCAGCGCCAGCATTGGATTGTGACGGGTGTGACGGCTCGGAGGGGGGTAGGTAGCGGGTTGAAGGCGTCGGCGAAGTCCTTCAGCTCGTAACCCTTCCCGGTCGTGGTGCCGCCGCGCATCCGGCCTGGGCGCACGCCAAAGGGTTTGAGGAAACGGGCCAGCTGCACTGGGGACAACGGGTGTCCGTGCTTCGAGTCGCCCCATGGCCGATCCTCTAGTCGTCAATCACTCGGATCAGGGCATCGTCGTCTCCCGGCCAGGGGCCATGATGGACTATGGCGTCGGCCTCCAGGCGGAATGGCAGCACCCTCCTCCAGGATCTTGCTGGGCATCCTTTCCCGCCGAGGCTTCCAGGAATCGGTAGCTCCGAACAGCTTTCGCCATGGTCGTCCGCTCCGGGCGATCGACCGCCAGCCCATTCCGGCGCCCGCCGCCACCGAAGATAGGCGCTAGACCCGACCGGCGTGACACCCGGCTCATACCAGGGTCAAAGGTGCTCTCGCGAAGCCTCTGACTTCGCCTCACTACGGATTTCTTCGAGAGTCGGGAAGTCGTTCCCCCAGGCGCCCGCCAACCGAGCGATCGTAGATGGCCAGACGGTTGCGGTCTTCTCCCAGATCAGGGTGGCAGCCCATTGGCTCGGGGAGGTTCCAGCCGCCTTGGCCGCAGCCTTCATCCTCCTCTCGGTCCGGCTGTCCAGATACAGCGTAACCTTGCCCATGGATCACCTCCTGCCTCTCGCAAGTGTAAGTGCGCCACGAGCGCGGCCGCGCCGGTCCAGGACACCTCCGCGCTCAGCTGTCCCTCTTGAGCGGCACGGCGCTTCCCAGCTCCACCTCCCGGGACGCGGCGTCCAGGATCGCCGTGCCGGCCTCGCCGCCGCAGTAGCGGGCGACGAGCTCGGCCAAGTCGGCCAGCGCGCGCTCGAGCTCGCCGCGGCCGGTCGGCGGCAGGGCCTCGACCACCAGCACCGCGTCGCGAGTCGCGGCGGTGAGCTTGGTCCTGTCCGCCTCCTTCCAGTTCCAGCGCCGGCAGATGGCCGAGACGTCGTCCCGGTAGATGACCTCGCCGGGGTGCGGCGGGCGGGCCTCGCCTTCGCCGAGCAGCTGCACCGGCGGCTCGGCGGCGCCGGCGAGGCACAGGACGACGTCGCCGCGGACCGCCGCCAGGTCCTCGCCCCCGGCCGGCAGCAGGCGCTCGAGCGAGACGGCGTTGTAGATGTCCACCAGCGGGTTGATCGGGCGCACCGTCTCGCCTTTCGCCACCCGGCGCAACAGGTTCTCGATCGAGGACGGGCTCTTCTTGGGATTGGCGCCAAACTTGCGGTAGGCCTCTCGCCAGCAGGCGATGCGCGGCTCCTCCGCCAGCACGGCGCCGGCGAACGCGGTCCTCGCGCCGGCCTCGGCAAGCCGCAAGCGCGCCGCGATCTCGGCGCTCGACGCGGCATTGTCACAGCCCCGCACCCAGACCACCCCGATCAGCGCCTCGGGAAAGAGCGCCAGGAAGTCCGGCGCGACCTGGAGCTTCATGGCAAATGGCCTCCGATCCAGTGCAGGCGGCTGGCCGGCCGGCTCATCGGCTGGCGGCACCGCCATGGACGGCGCGGCCCACCGGCGCGCCTGCGGCGAGCGGCCGGTGTCTCCTCACCGGCCGGCGATCTCCTCGCGCATCGCCGCCAGGATGGCCGCCGCCGACAGCTCCGCATCGTCCTTTGACGTGGACCAGTTGGAGACCGAGATGCGCATCGCGGCCATGCCGTGCCAGGTGGTGCCTCCCAGCCAGCATACGCCCTGGCGCTGCACGCGGCGGATGACCGCGCGGGTCAGCTCGTCGTCGGCGCCGCTGCCGGCCGCGTCGTGGAAACGCACCAGCACCTGGTTGAGCGCGACCTCGTTCAGCACCTCGACGCCGGGCTCCGCGGCCAGGATCTCCGCCATGTGCCGGGCGTGCTCGCAGCAGCGCTCCACCAGCTCGGCCACGCCCCGCCGGCCCAGCGAGCGCAGCGCCGCGTAGACCGCGAAACCGCGCGCCCGCCGCGAAAACTCGGGCACCCAGTCGAGAGCGTCGCGCCCCTCGTGCTGCGGCAGGTAGGAAGCGGCCGTGCTCATCGCGGCGCAGTGCGCGCCGGTGTCGGCGACCGCCACGATCCCCGAGTCGTAGGGCACGTTGAGCCACTTGTGGGCGTCGGTAGCCCAGGAATCGGCCAGCACCGCGCCGGCGACCAGGTGGCGCAGCCGGGGGCTGGCCGCCGCCCACAGCCCAAAGGCGCCGTCGACGTGGAGCCAGGCACCGTGCTGGCGGGCCAGCGCGGCGATATCGGCAAGCGGATCGCAGGCGCCGGTGTTGACGTTGCCCACCTGCGCGCAGATCAGCGACGGGGCGCCGCGCCCCGCCTCGAGCCGCCGCGCCAGGGCGGCCGGATCCATCCGTCCCTGGCCGTCGGACTCGATCCGCTCCACGTCGCGAGTGCCGAGGCCGAGCAGCCGCAGGGCCCGGAAGACGGTGACGTGGGCCTCGGAACCGGCGAGGATGCGCAGCGGCGGCGCTCCGGTCAGACCGCGCTCGCCCACGTCCCAGCCCAGGCGCGCCAGCAGCGCGTGGCGCGCCGCCGCGAGCGCGGTGAGGTGCGCCATCTGGCAGCCGGTGACGAAGCCGACACTGGCCCCGGCGGGAAGGCCGAGCAGATCCAGGATCCAGACGGCGGCGATCTCCTCGACCACCGCCGCGGCCGGAGAGATGGCATAAAGGCCCGGGTTCTGGTCCCAGGTGCTGGTCAGCCAGTCGGCGCCCAGAGCGGCAGGCAGGCTGCCGCCGATGACGAAGCCGAAGTAGCGCGGGCCGGCGCTGCCCACCAGGCCGGGCTCGGCACCGGCCGCCAGCTCCCGCAGCACCTGCGCGGGCTCGATGCCCTCGTCACCCAGGGGAGCGCCGAGCCGGGCCCGCAACTCGGAAAGCGTCGCCCGTTCACCCACCGGCCGGGTCGGCAGACTGTCGAGGTAGGCAAGCGCCAGCTCGCATGCCTGGCGCAGCGTGGTTGCCGCCGAAGGTGCGGCGTCAGTAAATCCACTTTTGGCGGTTTCAAGTCCAGTTCTGGGTTCCATGGCGAGATTATGCCTGCGAGTCCGATCCGATTCAAAGATCCACTTTGCTATGATTGGACTGATGAAGGCCATCACCTTCGTGCCCTTGCTGGGACCCTGGCGGACCGCTTCGGGTCCGCTCTACCGCCGCCTGGCCGCTGCCACGGCTGAGGCCGCGGCCTCGGGCAGGCTGCCGGCCGGCTCGCTCCTGCCGGCAGAGAGGGCGTTGGCGGCGGCGCTCGCGGTCAGCCGCACCACCGTGGTCGGCGCCTACGACCTGTTGCGCGAGGAGGGCTGGGTCGAGAGCCGGCGCGGCAGCGGCACGCGGGTGCGGGCCGCCGCGGCGAGAGCGCTCGGCGACCCCGGCGCTGCCGCCACTGCCAGCGCCGTGGGTGGCGAGCTGACGCGACCGGTCCGGCGCATGGATTTCTTTCGCGGCCTGGTCGAGGCGAGCGGCTCCCGCATCGACTTCCTCGGCGCCCACCTGCCGGCGGCGGAGCCGTTCGTCGCCGAGGAGTGGACCGCGGCGGCGGCCGATCTCGCGGCGCAGCTGGGCCATCACGGCTACCTGGGCCTGGGCCTGCCCGTCCTGCGCGCGGCCATTGCCGCTCACCTGACCGCGGCCGGCCTGCCGACCGCGGAAGAGCAGGTGCTGGTCACCTCCGGGGCGCAGCAGGCGATCGGCCTGGTGGCCGCTCTCTACCTCCGGCCGGGCGACGCCGTGGCGCTCGAGGATCCCAACTACCCTGGCGCCCTCGACATCTTCAACCATGCGCGGGCGCGCCTGGTCCCGATCCCGGTGACGGCGGAGGGCGCCCACGTCGAGCGCCTGCAGGAGGCGGTCGTCCGCGAGTCGCCGCGGCTGATCTACCTCGTCCCCTCCTTCCACAATCCCACCGGAGCGCTGATGCCCGAGGCGCACCGCCGCAGGGTCGCGCGGCTCGCCGCCGACACCGGCACGCCGGTCCTGGAGGACCTCACTCTCGCCGATCTCGACCTCGACGCTCCGCCGCCGCCGCCGATCGCCGCGGCGGTGCCCGGTGCGCCGGTCGTCACCGTCGGCTCGCTGAGCAAGCTCGTCTGGGCCGGTCTGCGCATCGGTTGGGTGCGCGCCGAAGCGCCGGTCGTCGCGCGGCTGGCGCGCTTCAAGGTGCTGTCGGACCTCGGCAGCTCGCTGCCGAGCCAGGTCCTGGCCGCACGCCTGCTGCGGCGTGCCGCGGCGATCCGCGAGGTCCGCCGCCACGAGGCGCGGGAGCGCCGGCGCGCGCTCGAGCAGGCGCTCGCCGCGGCCCTTCCGGATTGGACCTGGAGCCGCCCGGCGGGGGGGCTCTGCCTGTGGGTGCGCCTGCCGCGCGGCAACGCCGAGGAGCTGGCGCGCCACGCGCTGCGCCACGGCGTCGCCATCGTGCCGGGTCCCACCTGTTCGCCCCGCGACGCCTGGGAGAATTACCTGCGCCTGCCCTTCGTCCTCGCCCACGGCGAGATGGGCGAGGGCATCGCCCGCCTGGCCCGCGCCTGGGAGGACTACGCTCCCGCCGCCGTCCCCGGCTCGACCCGGGCGGCCCCGGCCCCGCCGCCGGTCGACGTGCTGG
>DATKFK010000052.1:0-7041 GCA_035544375.1 Thermoanaerobaculia bacterium | reverse complement strand
AGCAGCTCGGACCAGATCGCCGCCAGGGTCCGCTCGGTCGGGCTCTCGGGTGCGGCGAACGCCGCCGCCGCCGGCCGGTCCGTCCGGGCCGCCAGCTCCGCCAGCGCCCGGCGGTCCACCTTGCCGGTCGGTCCGGCGGGCAGCACGTCGAGCGCCGCCAGCAGGTCGGGCACCATCGCCGCGGGGAGGCGCGCGCGCAGCAGCTCCCGCAGCGCGTCGGGCGCCGGCGCCGCATCCCCGGCCTCCGGGTGGGCGGTGAAGAAGGCGGCAAGCCGCCGGCCCGCGGGGTCGCCGGGGACGGCCTGGTAGGTCACGACCGCCGCCTGCGCCACCGCCGGGTGGGCCGCGAGGAGCGCCTCCACCTCGGCCGGCTCGACCCGGACGCCGCGGATCTTGACCTGCTGGTCGATGCGGCCGCAGAACTCGATGCCGCCGTCCGGCAGCAGGCGCCCCAGATCGCCGGTGCGGTACCGGCGCCCGCCGGGCCGCCGCGGGTCGGGCACGAACGCCGCCGCCGTCCGGTCGGGGGCGCGCCAGTAGCCAAGGGCGAGATGCGGGCTGCCGATGACGATCTCGCCCACGCCCCAGGTGGCGACCTGCTCGCCCGCCGTGTGCACCAGGGCGACCGCGGTGCCGCCGACCGGATGGCCCACCGGCAGGCCGGGTCGCCCGGGCTCGGCGCCGGGGTCGAGGAAGCTCTGCAGCGCGAGCGTCGACTCGGTCGGGCCCAGGCCGTTGACCAGCTGGCATGCCGGCCCGAAGTGGCGGCTGACGAGCCCGAGATCGCGCCGCGTCGCCTCCTCGCCGCCCAGCACCACCAGCCGCACGTCCGGGAAGCGCTGCCCGCCGTCCAGGCCGGCCGCGAAGGCGCGGAACACCGTGGGCGTCGAGTGGAGGACGGTGACGGCACGGCGCGCCAGGAAGCCGCCGAGGCGGTCGGCGCCCTCGCCGCGCAGGTCGTACGGGCAGAGCTCGGCGCCGTTGAGCAGCGCGCCGAAGAGATCCATGACCGCCGCGTCGAAGGAGAGCGTCGGCAGCATCGACAGCCGGTCGTCGGGTCCGATCCCGAGCCCGTGGCTGTATGTCCGGAGGTGGCCGAGGACGTTGCGGTGGCTCTGCACGACCCCCTTGGGTCCGCCGGTCGTCCCCGAGGTGTAGAGCAGGTAGGCCACGGCCTCGGGCGGCACCGCCGGCGGCACCCAGCCGGCGGGGGCCGGCGGCAGGCCGGCGGCGGAGATCACCGGCAGCCCGGAGCTTGCGGACAGGAGCCCCGCGAGGGCCTCGGTGGCCCCAGGCGCCGCCAGCAGCGCGCCGGCCGCCGCGTCCTCGACGATGGCGAGCAGCCGTTCGCGCGGATAGCCGGGATCGAGGGGCACGTAGGCCTTGCCCGACGCGAGCACGCCGAGGACCGCCGCCGCCTGCCAGGCCCCCGGCACGGACAGCAGGGCGATGCGCTCGCCGGCCGGGCCGCCGCGCGCCAGCAGGGCGTGCGCGATCCCGCGGGCCTCGCCGTGCAGGCGCGCGTAGGTCCATGCCTCGCCGCCGGTGCGCACCGCCACCCGTTCCGGCCAGGCCGCCGCCTGCTCGGCGAAGCGGTCGAAGAGCGAGCGGTCGAGGGCGGCGGCGGGGAAGCGCTCGGCGGCGCCGGGGCCGTCCCCGGCGGCTGCCGCCACTGCCGCCGCTGCCGCCTGCCTCCTCCCCGAACCGGCGGTCGCGGCCGCCGCGGGAGGCTGCAAGGCGATCTCCGAGAGCCGCCGCTCGGGGTCGGCGACCACCGCCGCCAGCAGCTGCGCGAAGTGCCGCTCGATCTCCGCCGCCTGGCCGTCGTCGAAGAGGTCGAGGCTGTAGACCAGGTCGAGCACGAACCCGGAGCCGATCTCCATGGCGTAGAGCTCGAGGTCGAACTTGGCCAGCGGTTGCCCGGCCATGAAGGGCTCCAAGGCGAGGCCGGCCAGTTGGGGAGCGGCGCCGCCGCTGCCCGGGGCGCCGAAGCCCTGCCAGTTGCAGAACACCTGGAAGAGCGGGGTGCGCGACGGATCGCGGACCAGGCGCAGCTCCTCGAGCAGGTGCTCGAACGGCAGGTCCTGGTGCGCGAACGCCTCGAGCACCGTGCCGCGGACCCGCCGCAGCAGCTCGGCGAAGGCGGGATCGCCGGCGAGATCGCAGCGCAGGGGCAGGGTGTTGAGGAAGAACCCGATGAGCCCGTGGGTCTCGCCGCGGTCGCGGCCGGCGACCGGGGCCCCGACGACCAGGTCGGTCTGCCCGCTGTGGCGGCCGAGCAGCGCCGCCAGCGCGGCGAGCAGGGTCATGAAGGGCGTGGCGCCGTACCGGCGGCCGAGCCGCACGACCTCGGCCGCGAGGCCGTCCGGCAGGGCCAGGCGCCGGTTGCCGCCGCGCGCGCTGGCAACCGGCGGCCGCGGGCGGGCGGCGGGCAGCTCGAGGGCGGCGGGAGCGCCGGCGAGCTGCCGGCGCCAGTAGGCGACGTGGCCGGCGATCGCCGGCGCGTCGAGGCTGGCGCGCTGCCAGGCGGCGAAGTCGCTGTACTGGATGGGCAGCGCGGGCAGCGGCGACGGCAGGCCGGCGGTCGCCGCGGCGTAGAGCTGCGCCATCTCGCCCAGGAAGATCTCGTGCGACCAGCCGTCGCAGATGACGTGGTGCATGGTCGCGGTCAACACGTGCTCGGCGGCGGCCAGGCGCAGGATGCGCGGCCGGAACAGCGGCCCGCGCGCCAGGTCGAAGGGCAGCACCGCCTCGGCGGCGACCAGCCGCTCGGCCTCGCCGCGGCGGGCTCCGTCCGGCAGCGCTGCGAGGTCGATCAGCGGCGGCACCGCGATAATCGCCGGCGGCGCCGGCGCCGCCGGCGCCGCCCGCTGCACCGGCTGGCCGTCGTTCCCCACGGCGAAGGTGGTCCGCAGCGTCGCGTGGCGGCGGACGATCTCGCCGAGCGCGCCGGCGAGCGCCGGCAGGTCGAGCGGCCCGGCGAGCCGCAGCGGCAGCGGCATGTTGAAGGCGGGGGAGGCGGGGTCCAGCTGCCACAGGAACCACAGCCGCAGTTGCGAGGAGGAGAGCGGCGCCGCCGCCGTCCCCGCCGCGCGCCGCGGCGCCGGCAGGCTGGGCAGCGCCGCCGCCGCGACCCGGCGCGCCAGCGCGGCGACCGTCGGCGCCTCGAACAGGTCGCGCAGGGTGAGCTGGCAGCCGAAGGCGGCGCGCGCCTTCGCCACCGCGCGCATTGCCAGCAGCGAGTGGCCGCCCAGCTCGAAGAAGCTGTCGCCGGTGCCGATCGCGCCTCTACCAAGCGCCGCGGCGAAGATCGCCGCGAGCCGCTCCTCGACGTCGCCGCGCGGCGCCGCCCACGGTGCTGGAACGGCGGCCTGGCGGCGCTCGCCCGGCGCCCCGGGCGCCTTTATGCCCGGCGCCCCGGGCGCCTTTATGGACGGCGCCGCCCCGGGCGCCGCCGCGGACGGCTCGAGGCGCTCCAGGACCGCCAGCGTGCGCTGCCAATCGCCGTTCGGCGCACTTACCTCGACGAGCGCCGCGGGGTCGGCGCTCATCGCCGCGAGGACTCCCATGTAGTGCGCCAGGAGCGCCTCAGCGCCGGGGGGGCGCATCTGGGTGTCGAGGGTCAGCCGCAGGCGGTCGAGCTTGTCGTCGTAGTTGAAGTTGACCATCAGCGGGAAATGGTTCTCTTCGAGCTCGACGGCGTAGCCGCCGCCGGTCGCGACCTGCCAGCCGCGGTCCACCACCGCCTGCCACATGTGGAAGCGGGTGTAGTTGAAGGCCGCCAGCAGCAGCGGTTGCTTGCCCCAGTCCCACTGCAAGGCGGCGAACGGGTAGCGGCGGAAGGGCAGCATCTCGCATTCGGCGGCGAAGGCGGCGCGCACCAGATCGTTCCAGGTGGCGCCGTCCGCCGCCGCCAGCCGCAGCGGCAGGGTGTTGAGGAACAGGCCGCGCACCCGCTCGCCGCCGGCCGACTCGGGCCGGCCGTTGACCACCAGGCCGGTGACGACGTCGGTGCTGCCGGCGGCGAGCTGCAATACCCGCAGGTGGGCCGCCAGGCAGACGCTCTTGAGCGGCACCGCCGCGGCGGCGGCCAGGCGCATCAGCCCCGCCGCCGTCGGCCCCGGCACGGCCGCCTGGACGATGCTCGACGGCGCGCCGCCCTCGGGCCGGCTGACCATCGCGCGCGGCAGCCCGGTCGCCGCCGCGCCGGCGAGCTTGGCGCGCCAGAAATCGCGCTGCCGGGGATCGGCGAGCGCCCGGCGCTCCATGGCGACGTAGTCGTGGAAGGCAACGCCCGCGGGCGGCTCGACCGGCGGCGGCTGGCCGTGGACCGCGGCTAGGTAGTGGCCGAAGATCTCGGCCAGGATGGAGTTCAGGCTCCAGCCGTCGAGGATGGCATGGCACTCGGTAAGGGTGATCTGGAAGCGGTCCTCGCCCAGCAGGTGGAAATGGAAGCGCAGCAGCGGCGGCCGCAGCAGATCGAAGCGGCGGCGCTTCTCGGCCTGCACGAAGGCGGGCAGGAGCGGCCGCTGCGCCGCCGCGGGCAGCGCGCGGAGATCGACGACCCCGAGCCGCAGCCTGGCCGCGGCATGGACCAGCTGCAACGGCTCGCCGTAGGTCGTGAGGTCGAACGCGGTGCGCAGCACCGGGTGCCGGGCGACCACCCGGTCGAGCGCCCGCTGGAAGGCGGCGGGGTCGCAGCGCGCCTGGATCTCCAGGCTGTCCACGTTGTGGTAGAGGGGGTACTCCGGGGTTGCCTCCAGGTAGAAGAGCATCCCCGCTTGCAGGAGCGTGAGCGGGTAGGCATCGGCGAGGCCCGGCGGCAGGGCGGCGCGGTCGGCGGCGGCGAGCAGCGAGAACGGGGCCACCGGCTGCTCCTCGGGCCGCGGCCCGGCGGCCGTCGGAGTCGTGGGGGCTGTGGCGCTCGTGGCGCTCGTGGCGGCCGTGGCGGTCGTGGCGGTCGTGGCGGCCGTGGCCGTCGCAGCAGTCGCGGCGGTCGCGGCGGCCTGCGCCAGCTCGGCCACCGTCTGGTGGCGGAACAGCTGGTCGAGCGCGAAGTGGACGCCGCGCTCGCGCGCCAGGTCCAGGACCTGCAGGCTGCGGATCGAGTCGCCGCCCAGGGCGAAGAAGTTGTCGTCGCGGCCGACGCGGTCCACCGCCAGGACCCGCGCCCAGACCGCCGCGAGCACCTCCTCGGCGAAGCTGCGTGGCGCCGCATAGGGACGTCCGAGCTCCGGCCGCACCGCCTCGGGGGCGGGCAGCGCGCCGCGGTCCAGCTTGCCGTTGGCCGTGCGCGGCAGCGCCGCGAGGGTCACGAAGGCCGCCGGCAGCATGTATTCGGGCAGCTGCCGCCGCAGGCGGTCGAGGATCTCGTCGGCGGGAGGCGGCGCCTCCTGCCCGGCCACCAGGTAGGCGACGAGACGCGCCTCGCCGCCGGGCTCGCGCCGCGCCAGCACCGCCGCTTCCCGGATCTCGGGCAGGGCGAGGAGCGCCGCCTCGATCTCGGCGGGCTCGATGCGGAAACCGCGGACTTTGACCTGCTGATCGACGCGGCCCAGGTATTCGAGCTCGCCGCCGGCGGTCCGCCGCGCCAGGTCGCCGGAGCGGTACAGCCGGCTGCCCGCCGCTTCGGGTCCGGCGGCGAAGGGATCGGGCACGAAGCGCCAGGCGGTGAGATCGGGGCGCCCCCGGTAGCCGCGCGCGAGCCCCGCGCCGCCGACGTGGATCTCGCCGGCCACGCCGATCGGCACCGGCTCGAGGGCCGGGTCGAGCAGGTGGACCGCGAGATCGGGCAGCGGCCAGCCGAGCGGGCTGCCGCCCCGGCGGGCGTCCGCCGGTGCCAGCGTGCGGAGGGTGACGTGCACCGTCGTCTCGGTGATCCCATACATGTTGACGAGGCGCGGCAGGTCGCCGCCGGCCAGCCAGCCGTCCAGCCGCGACGGGTCGAGCGCCTCGCCGCCGAAGATCACCCGCCGGAGCGCCGCCCCGGGGCGCGTGCCGGCGCCCTCGCCCCACGCCGCCAGCTGGTAGAAGGCCGACGGCGTCTGGTTGAGGATCGTCACGCCCGCTTCAGCCAGCAGCTCGGCCAGCGCCGCGGGCGAACGGCGGACGGCCAGCGGCGCCACCGCCAGGCGGCCGCCGAAGGCGAGCGCCCCCCACACCTCCCAGACCGAGAAGTCGAACGCATAGGAGTGGGCGAGCAGCCAGACGTCGCTCTCGTCGAAGCCGATCGCCGGGCGGGCGGTGGTAAACAGCCGCGCCTGGTTGCGGTGGCTGACCTCGGTCCCCTTGGGCCGTCCGGTCGAGCCCGAGGTATAGATCACGTAGGCCAGCCCGTCCGGGTCGGGCTCGCCGGCGAGATCGCCGGGAGCCAGCGCAGCCAATTCGGCGGCGGTGGCGGCCGCGGCGAGATCGACGATGGGGAGGGCGCCGGCGGCCGCACGCAGGGTGGCGGCGCCGTCGTCGCCGGCGGTGACCGCGACCGACGCCCCGGCGTCGGCGAGCTGGAAGGCCAGCCGCTCGCGCGGCGCCTCCGGGTCGAGCGGCAGGTAGGCGCCGCCGGCCTTCTGGACCGCCAGGAGCGCCGTCACCAGCTCGTGGGACGGGGGCAGCAGCAGCGCGACCACGGACTCCTGCCCGACCCCGCGGACGCGCAGGTGCCGCGCCAGGCGGTTGGCCCGGGCATTCAGCTCGCCGTAGCTCAGCCAGACGCCGGCATGGAGGACCGCCGGGTTCGCGGGCTGCCGCCCGGCCCAGCTCTCGAAGCTGCGATGGAGGCAGGGCGGGGCCGGAGCGGTTGCTGTCGGTTCCGTCGCGGCAGCCCCGGCTGTCGCCGGCTCGTTCCATTCGCGCACCAGCTGATGACGCTCGGCGGCGCCGAGCAGCGGCAGCTCGCGCCATGGCCGCTCGGGATCGACGGCCGCGGCGGCGAGCAGCTCCGTCCAATGACCGAGGAGGCGCGACACGCTGGCCCCGTCCCAAAGGTCGGTGCTGTATTCCAGCCGCCCGGCCAGCCCGCCCCCGACCGGCGTCAGCTCCAGG